>NZ_JBRRDR010000069.1:0-15748 GCF_056759755.1 Stenotrophomonas sp. STEN046 | reverse complement strand
CCGCTCAGCGATGCACCCCCTCCCCCGGTGGGCGGCGGGGACGGGCCGGGGGTGGGGGTTGCGGGGGTGCGGGGGCGGCACCCCTGCACCCGACCCCGTCGTCTCTCACCCCGCCGCCCGCACCTTCGCCACACGCGCGGCGAACGTCGGCAGCACCAGCAGGGTCAGCACCGTCGCGGTGATCAGGCCGCCGATCACCACCGTCGCCAGCGGCTTCTGCACCTCCGCGCCCGAACCACTGGCAATGGCCATCGGAATGAAGCCGACAATCGCCACCAGCGCCGTGGTCAGCACCGCACGGATGCGGCTGGATGCACCGTTGATCGCGGCCATCATCGGCAGGTCACCGGCATCGAGACGCTCACGAATGGCCTGCATCAGCACCAGGCCGTTCAACGTGGCGACGCCGGAAACCGCAATGAAGCCGACCGCTGCCGACACCGAGAACGGCATGCCCCGCAGCAGCAGCGCGAGGATGCCGCCGACCAGTGCAAGCGGCACGCAGCTGAACACCAGCAACGCTTCCTTGCCACTGCGCAGGGCCATGAACAGCAGGCTGCCGATCAGCAGGAACACCACCGGCACCACCGTGGCCAGACGCTTTTCCGCACGCTGCAGGTTCTCGAACTGGCCACCCCAGGTCAGGTAGGTACCCGGCGGCAGGGCCACGTCGGCCACCGCCGTCTGCGCCTGCCCGACAAAGCCACCCAGGTCGCGCCCACGCACGTTGGCCTGCACCACCACCCGACGGCTGCCGTTGCTGCGGCTGATCTGGTTCGGTCCTTCGCTCACCGTGATCCGGGCCACCGATGACAGTGGAATCACCTGACCGGCGGGTGTGGCGATCGGCAACGAGGCCAGCTGGTCCGGATCATTGCGCGCGGCATCGTCCAGCCGCACCACCACATCAAAGCGACGATCGCCCTCGAAGATCTTTCCGGCCGCGGTGCCACCGATGCCGGTGGACAGCGCATCGCTCACATCCGCCGCCGTCAGCCCGTACTGTGCCGCCGCCACGTGATCGATCTTCACATTCAACGTCGGCAGGCCGGAGATCTGCTCCACCCGCACGTCGGCCGCGCCTTCCACCGCACGCAGCTTCAGTGCCACCTGGTCGGCCACCTTCTGCAGCTGGCTGAAGTCATCGCCGAAGATCATCACCGCCAGATCGGTACGCACGCCGGAAATCAGCTCGTTGAAGCGCAACTCGATCGGCTGGCTGAACTCGAAGCTGTTGCCCAGCTGCTGCCCGGCCAGCTTCTCGAAGCGTGCCACCAGCGCTTCCTTGTCCAGCTTCGGGTCAGGCCAGGCCGTGCGCGGTTTCAGCACGATCACGCTGTCGGAGATGTTGGTCGGCATCGGATCGATCGCGGCTTCTGCCGTACCGGTACGCGAGAACACCGTTTCCACTTCCGGTTCGTTGGCGATCGCTTTTTCCAGCGCCAGCTGCATCGCCAGTGACTGTTCCAGTGAGGTGGAGGGCACGCGCAGGGCCTGCATCGCGACGTTGCCCTCGTCCAGCGTGGGCATGAACTCGCGGCCGAGCAGGCCGAACGAACCGATGCCCACCAGCAGCATCAACGCCGCGGCGGCGGCAACCGCCCGCGGGCGCGCAACGGCCCGTCCGATGATCGGCTCGATGCGCCCACGCAGTGCACGGATCAACCTGGTCTCGTGCTCTTCGTCCTTGTCGTGTGCCTGGCCTTCCTTCAGTTTCGGCTCGCGTACCAGCAGCGCGGCCATCGCCGGCACGAAGGTGAAGGAGAAGATGAAGGCGCCGACCAGGGCCAGCATGAACGTGGCCGCCATCGGCTGGAACGTCTTCCCTTCCACGCCTTCCAGCGTAAGGATCGGTGCGAACACCAGCAGGATGATCAACTGCCCGAACGCGGCCGGGCGGGCCATCTTCCGTGCCGAATCGGCCGCCACGCGCAGGCGCTCCATCGCCGTCAACGCACGGCCGAGTTCGGCCCGGCGCTGGCCCAGCATCAGCAGCGTCGATTCGATCACGATCACCGCGCCGTCCACCAGGATGCCGAAGTCCAGCGCACCCAGGCTCATCAGGTTGCCGCTGATCCCGAAGCGGTTCATGCCGATCACCGCGAACAGGAACGACAGTGGGATCACCAGTGCGGTGATCGTTGCCGCGCGCAGGTTGCCCAGCAGCAGGAACAGCACCACCACCACCAGCAGCGCGCCTTCGGTGAGGTTCTTGGCCACCGTCTTGATGGTCGAGTTCACCAGCTCACTGCGGTCCAGCACCGGCGCGGCCACGATGCCTGCCGGCAGCGATCTGTTCACCTGCTCCAGGCGCGCGGCCGCGGCCTGCGCCACGGTGCGGCTGTTGCCGCCGGCAATCATCAGTGCGGTGCCGAGCACGGCTTCATGGCCGTTGCGGCTGGCCGCACCCAGGCGCGGCGCACGGCTCAGCGCGACATCGGCCACGTCGGCCACACGGACCACCACGCCGTTGCGGCTCGCCACCGGCGCCTGCGCAAGATCGTCGGTGGTCAGCGCCAGGCCATCGGCGCGAACCACCAGGCCTTCGCCGGCACGCTGCACGAAACCGGCGCCGGCCTGCACGTTGGCACGCTGCAGTGCCGTCACCAGATCGGCCAGGCCCAGGCCATGCGCCGCCAGCCGCGCACCATCCGGATGCACGCCGTATTCCTTGACGTAGCCACCGACGGTATCCACGCCGGCCAGCCCCGGGCTGGAGCGCATCTGCGGCGCGATGATCCAGTCCTGCACGGTGCGCAGGTAGGTGGCGCGCTCTTCCGGTGTGCGCAGCAGATTGCCTTCCGGCGTGCGGTAGACCTCGCCGGCCTGCCAGCCGGCCTCGCCCGGCTTGGCCACCTTCGCCGGGTTGAACGCAGTGAAGTCCACCGTCCACATCAGCACCTCGCCGAGGCCGGTGGTGACTGGCGACAACAGAGGTGCAGCGCCATCGGGCAAGGCTTCGGCGGCCTCGCGCATGCGTTCGGCCACCTGCTGGCGCGCGAAGTAGATGTCGGTGGCATCGGTGAAGATCGCGGTGACCTGCGAGAAGCCATTGCGCGACAGCGAGCGGGTGGTGGTCAGGCCGGGAATGCCGGCCAGTGCGGTTTCCAATGGATAGGTCACCTGGCGCTCGATCTGCTCCGGGGTCAGCGCCGGGGCAACGGTGTTGATCTGCACCTGGCGGTTGGTGATGTCCGGTACCGCGTCGATCGGCAGTTTGCCGAGCTGGAACAGGCCCACGGCGGCGATCAACGCAGCCACGAACACCACCAGCCAGCGGTGACGCACCGCCGTTTCAATGATGAGCTTGAACATGGTCGGTTCCTTAGTGGCCGTGCTCGGCTTCGCCCTTGGCCAGTTCGGCCTTGAGCAGGAAGGCATTGGCGCCGACGATGCGTTCGTTGCCGCTCAGGCCACCGAGGATCTCGATGCGGTCGCCGGCACGTCGGCCGGCCAGCACCGGCTGCACCTTGAAGCCGCCCTCGATGGCGATGAACACCGCGCTGCCGCCATCGACGTTCTGCACCGCATCTGCCGGCACGCTCAACGCATCGCCCTGGCCCTGGGTGACCACCACCGCTGATACCGGCGAACCGGCCGGCGGCAATGTTGCATCGACCGGCGTTGCACGGATCACCGCCACGCCACCCTGCTGGCGAACGTCGGCGGCGGCACCGGTAACCGTGGCGGTGAAGCTGCCACCCGGTGCGCTCACTTCCAGCGTCATGCCCGGCGCAACCTGGGCGGCCAGCGCAGGTGGTGCCGTGAACACCAGCTCGTTCATGGTGGGATCGGCGACATCGGCCACCGCACTGCCGGCGGCGACCACGCCACCCGGGGTGACCTGCACGTTGCCGACGATGCCGGCAACCGGGCTGGTGATGCGCACCCGCCCGCTGCTGTCCGGCGACCCATTGGCCGCCGCCTGCGCCTGAGCGGCGGCAGCCTGTGCCTGCGCTGCCAGTGCACGCGCACGCGAGGTTTCCAGATCCTGGCGCGCCACCACGCCCTGTTCGACCAGCGCCTTGTCGCGGCCATGGGCCAGGCGTGCAGCCTCGGCTTCGGCCGATGCGGCCAGTGCATTGGCGCGCAGCACCGCAGCCTCACCGCTGACCACGATGGCCAGCGCCTGGTTCTGCTTCACCGCCGTGCCCGGGGCCACCAGCACGCGTTCGACCCGGCCGGTCACGGTGGAGGCCACCGACGCGCGCGCGCCGATCGAGGGCTCAACGCGCCCTGACAACCGCGTGGAACCACCACCACCACGACCCACCGCGACCACATCTATGGCCGAAGCCTTGATCTGTTCCGGTGTCAGCAGCACGACGCCTTCATCAGGCCCGGCCTCTGCCTTGGGTGCGCTGCCTTCGGCCTTGGCCTCCTTGCTGTCGGCGGCATGGCCATGGCCATCGTCTGCACCGGCGGCAGGTGGCTGCGCATTGCCGGAACAGCCGGCCAGCAGCGCGCTCAACAGCAGTCCGCTCATCAGCGGGAACGTACGGGAAACAGTCATGGAGCCTCCACAAACGGTGCGCGCCCTTCCAGGCGGGCGAGATCGATTTCCGCACCCACGCGCGACAGGCGCGCATCGACAGCGGTGCCGCGGGCGGCGATAAGTGCACTGCGCGTACTGCGCAGCTCCAGCTGCGAGATACGGCCGGCATCGAAGCCGATGCGAGCCAGCCGATACGCTTCGTCGGCGGCCACGACGCTGTCATCGGCCGCGCGGGTACGGCTCCCCGCGGCCTTCAGGCCGGCGACCGCCGACAACCGCTCGGCCTGGCTGTCGCGGCGTTGCTGGTCCAGGCGGGCCTCGGCCGCGCGCTGCTCGGCATTGGCGGCACGGACACCACCGCGGTTGCGGTCGAACAACGGGACCGACAGGCTCACACCCAGCGTATAGGCGCGTTCGCGGTCTTCGCGGAAGCGGGTCTGCGCGGCCGTGACGCTCAGGTCGGGCAGGGCGCGTTTGCGCTCCACCTCCACCAGGCGGCCGGCGGCGTCGGCTTCTGCTTCGGCGATGCGCACGGCCAACGCGGTGTCGATGGCACCGCGCGGCAAGGGCGGTGCGCGATCCAGCAGGCTGCTGTCGATCGCCTGCACCGGCGCATCCAGCAATGCAGCACCGGCAAGCCGTGCCAGGGCGGCATCGCGGAAGGCCTGCGCTTCATCCAGCGCGGCGCTGGCATTGGCTACTTCGCTGCGTGCCTGTACCGCGCGCAGTTGTGGCTCGCGGCCCTGCCGGACCAGCGCCTCGACCGCGCTCGCATCGTCACGGGTCAGCGTCAGCGCTTCTTCGGCCAGCGCGTAACGGCGCAGCGCGCCTTCGGCCTGTGCATAGATCGCCGCCAACTGGCTGGCGACATCGCTGCGGCTCTGCGAACCGCGCAGGCCAGCGGCCTGGGCCTCGGCGCGGGCCGCACGGACGCGCGCGCCACGTTGGCCCCAGACCTCCAGTGGCTGGGACAGGGTGAGCACGGTATCGGCCTTGCCCATGCCGCCGTAGGCGCCGGTGCCCCAGGCGTTTTCGGCAGACCAGGAAAGGGACGGATTGGGCAGTGCCCGGGCCTGGTCGGCGCGGGCATCGGCGGCCTCGGCCAACGCCGCACCGACGCGGGCGCCGGGCAACTGGTCGAGGTGTTCAAGCAGGGTGTCGTAGGAAGGTGCGGCTTGTGCGGCGACCTGTGCTGCGGGGAACAAGCCCAGCAGCACGGCGACGACCAGCCCGGCCGCGCGCGGCGACCGACGTGTCTGGATCGACATAGGGGGATTCCGGTTGTGAGTGAAACGGGGGCCCGCGATGGCGGGACGCGCTCAACTCACGCCCGGGGAGGACGTGCCAACTCATCCTGTGCGACCGCATAGGTCGCGGCATCACCGGCATTCATCCAGCGCGCCGGTTGCGGCGTGCCGAAGGCGGTGAAAGTACTGGCCGGCAGGCTCAGGTTGGAATGGTGGCAGTGGTTGTGGCTGCAGGCACCGGTGTGCTTGCCGTCGTTGCCACTGTCGCCGTCTGCATCTTCGGCGCCGGCCTCCACGTGCATCACGGTGGTGTCATGCGGCTCCACCGCACACGCCAGTACATCGGCCACCGGCACGACCACGAACGCCGCCATCAGCAGCATCAGCAGGGTCGAACGGAGGTGGCGGGCAATCCAGCGCATGGAAGGGAGGCTAGCAAGCGGTTTTCGGTGGATACAATATCAATGGCCACCTCGGGAATCCGTCGGAATCTCCCGTTCAGGTGCGCGCCTTCCGCTCTGGCAGGTGCCGACCTGAGTCGATACGTCTTCTGCTCTGGTAGATGCCGACCTTGGTCGGCATGCCTTTCAGCACGGCAGCTTTGCGATCACCTTGATCTCGAACTGGAAGCCATACAGCCAGGTCACGCCGATCCCGGTCAGGGTCGGATGCGGCGCCTCTCCCCAGTATTCGGGCACGATCGCCCAGGCCTTTTCGAAGTTCTTTTCGGGGTCGACCAGGAACACGGTCACGTCGATCACGTCGTCGAAGCTGCAGCCGGCGGCGGCCAGTACTGCATTGAGGTTGTCGAAGGCGCGCCGCACCTGCGCTTCGAAGTCCGGCTCGGGCGAACCGTCCTCGCGGCTGCCGACCTGGCCGGAGACGAACAGGAAACCATTGGAACGGATCGCCGGCGAGTAGCGGTTGCGCTCGTACAGGGCCCGACGACCGGCGGGGAAAACGACATCACGCTGTGACATGGGAAGGCGCTCGTTGGAGAGAGCACCATCGTCCGCGTCGCCGCTGTCTGGATAAACCGCGATTATCGGCCTAGATTGATTGCCTATTCCAAACAATCATGGCCCACCATGGACCGTTTCGAGGCGATGCGGGCCTTCGCCCGGGTGGTGGAAACCGGCAGCTTCACCCGTGCCGCGCACACCCTGCAGCTCAGCCGCACCACGGTCACCCAACTGGTGCAGCAACTGGAGGCGCACCTGCGGCTGCGTCTGCTCAACCGCACCACACGCCGGGTCAGCGTCACCGCCGATGGCGCGGCCTACTACCCGCGCATCGCCCGCCTGCTGGCCGAACTGGACGAGGTGGAGGGCGGCCTCGGTGATGCCGCCTCGCAACCCCGTGGCCGTTTGCGGGTGGATGTGCCCGGGCCGTTTGCGCGCCTGTTGCTGGTGCCGGCGCTACCGGAGTTCCAGGCGCGCTATCCGGATATCCAGCTGGATGTCGGGGTCAGCGATCGCGAGGTCGATGTGATCGCCGACAACGTCGATTGCGTGATCCGCGGCGGTACCCCGGCCGATCCCGCACTGGTTGCGCGGCCGCTGCGCAGCCTGCCGATCGGTTTCCATGCCAGCCCCGGCTATGTGCAGCGGTTCGGCGCGCCCGCACATCCGCAGGCGCTGCAAGGGCCGGATCACCACACCGTCGGTTTCCTCAGCCCACGCAGCGGGCGCGCGCGCCTGTTCACCGCACAACGCGGCGACGAGCGCGTCCAGGTGCAGGGACGCCATTCGATCGGCTTCGACGACGGCAACGCGTATCTGGCCGCCGCACTGGCCGGCCTCGGCGTGGTCGCGCTGCCCAGCTACATGGCCGCGCCGCATGTGGCGCGCGGCGAGCTGCTGCCGGTGTTGACGGACTGGCAGCTGCCGCCGATGCCGATGCATGTGATGTTCCCGCCGAACCGGCACATGAGCCAGCGGCTGCGGGTGTTCATCGACTGGGTGGTGGAGCGTTTGGGTTGACCTCCCGGTCGCGTGCGAAAATCGCGGCTGCACGCAACAGAGAACAACACCCTGCATGAGCCGTATCGTCGCACTGGATACCGAAACCACCGGAATTTCGCATCGAATGGGGCACCGCGTCATCGAAATCGGTGCGGTGGAACTGATCGATGGTCGCCTCAGCGGTCGCCAGTTCCACACCTATCTGCAACCGCAGCGATCGGTGGACTGGGGCGCGCAGCGCGTGCATGGCATCAGCGACGCGATGCTGGTCGGCAAACCGCTGTTTGCCAGCCGGGCCACTGAGCTGCTCGACTTCCTGCGCGACAGCGAGATGGTCGCGCACAACGCCACGTTCGATGTCGGCTTCCTCGACAACGAACTGCGCCTGGCCGGGATGGTCGGTGGGCTGGCCCAGCACTGCCGCATCACCTGCAGCCTGAAGCTTGCGCGTGGACGCTGGCCGGGCCAGCCCAACAAACTCGACGACCTGCTGCAGCGCCTGCGCATTCCCAGCCAGCGCGGCCTGCATGGCGCACTGAAGGACGCCCACCTGCTGGCACAGGTGATTCCCCACCTGCGCTGATGCCTACAACGGCTGCAGCCAGCGCTCGATCATCGCCACACCGGTTGCCACCCCGTCCTCATCCTCCATCGCCGCGCCCAACGCGGTTGCACGTGCACGCGTGGCGGTGTTCTCGGCGAAGGCGATGGCGGCTGCCAGCGTTGCCGCATCCAGTCGCTTCGGCGACAGCGGTGCGGGTGCGACGCCCAGCGCCTGCAGGCGCCGGGCCCAGAAAAACTGATCAGCTGCGAACGGCATCACCAGCGACGGAATGCCCGCGCGGCACGCCGAGTGCGTGGTGCCACTGCCGCCATGGTGGATGGCCAGTGCGCAGCGCGGGAAGAGGGCTTCGTGCGGTGTCGGCCCCAGCACGAACACGTGGCTTGGCAGTGGCTCATCCGGCACGCCGGCCCAGCCCGGGAACAACAGTACGCGGCGCGGCGCCAGCGCGTGCAGCAGCGCGGGAAGCACACGCTCGCGATCGAAGCCGGTCATGCTGCCAAAGCCCAGATAGACCGGTGGCGGACCGCCGTCCAGGAAGGCCTGCAGATCGGCCGGCGCTGACCAGGGCTGGTGCGGCAGGCGCCACTGGCCACAGGCCAGGTGATCGGCGGGCCAGTCGCCCGGGCGCGGCAGCAGCTGTGGAGAGATGCCATACAACATCGGCAGGCCGGTCCACAGCGCGTGGCGCGGTGCCTGCCCCAGCTGCGCGCGTGCCGCATTGATCGGTGCGCGGAAGGTGCGCCACACCATGTGGTTGACCAGTCCGTAGCTGGCCCGGCGCAGGGCACCTGGCAATGGCAGCGGGGGCAGGAACGGCGAGGCGAACGCCCGCGTGGGGGTCAGGGGAATCATCCCCGTGCCGATCGCAGGCAGGCCGTGGCATTCGGCCACGCTCAGCCCGACCAGCGCTGCCAGTCCGCCGCTCAGCACGGCATCGCAATCGCGCGCTGCCGCATCGGTCTGCGCCATCCACGCCGGCACATGCTGCCCGGCCATCCGTGCCAGCCCACGCGCTGCCGCCGCCAGGCCATTGCCGCGTGCCACCAGGGCTACGACTTCATCGTGGATATCGCCTTCCAGCGCCGCATGCGGCACCCCCAGCGCACGCGCGGTCTGCAGCGTGCCCTGTTCGGCCAGCAGCGTTACTTCATGGCCGGCCTGGAGCAGGCCATGGCACAGCATCACCAGCGGGCGGGTATCGCCTTCAGTTCCATAGGTCAGCGCCAGCAGTCGCATCGGGCCCTCCACAGGGGAGAGCCAGTATGGTCGGCACGGGCATGAACGGAGCGTGCCGCGTTCAGCACACGCCTGTGGGTAAGTTGCGCAAGTGGTTGAAGTCGTGCATAATGCGCGGCTCGCTGTGTCCGGTTTTCTATCGGGCGGCGCCCCCGGGAGCACGTCCCCGGTCGCCCAACGCCAGCGTAACCCTTTGATTCTCTTGACGTGTGGTGGGCAACCATCGAGGCCGCCGTCCCCCGGGCTACGGGGAGACACAACTTACTATCGAGGTGCGCAATGTCCCGCGTATGCCAGGTTTCCGGCAAGCGAGTGCAGACGGGTAACAACGTCTCGCACGCCAACAACAAGACCCGTCGTCGTTTCCTGCCCAACCTGCACGAGCGCCGCTTCTGGGTCGCCAGTGAGAACCGCTGGGTGAAGCTTCGTGTTTCCGCGCATGCACTGCGCACCATCGACAAGAACGGTATCGATTCCGTTCTGGCTGAGCTGCGTGCGCGCGGCGAAAAGGTCTGAGGAGTAGACGATCATGGCAGGCAAGCGCGATAAGGTCCGTATGATTTCGACCGCCGGTACCGGTCACTTCTACACGACCGACAAGAACAAGAAGAACACCCCGGGGAAGATGGAATTCTCCAAGTACGATCCGGTCGTGCGCAAGCACGTCCCGTACAAGGAAGGCAAGATCAAGTAATCCGCAAGGATTGCTGATCGCCTCCGAAGAAACCCGCCCCCGTGGCGGGTTTTTTTGTGGCCGGTGGTGGGTGCCGATCATCCCGGCCCGTTGGCTGCCGACCATCCCGGTCCGGTGGGTGCCGACCATCCCGGTCCGGTGGGTGCCGACCACCCCAGTCCGGTGGCTGCCGACCACCCCAGTCCGGTGGGTGCCGACCGTTGGTCGGCACGCTCTCTCCGCCCCCGTAGGTGCCAACCTTGGTTGGCACGTTGGTTGAAGGCTGGGCAGAATGGCTCAACACCTCCCGACGGGCGCACCTGATGCTGTTCGAGTGGCTGCTGGGTTCCTACCTGCTGTTGATCGACTGGCTGATCCGCCTGGTCGCGCTGTGCTGGATTCCCACCCGTACCACGCCCGGTGCCGCGCGCAGCTGGCTGCTGCTGGTCGGCTTCGTGCCGTTGCTGGGGCTGCCGCTGTACCTGCTGTTCGGCCACCCCTGGTTGTCGCGCGAGCGCATCCGCCGCCAGGCCGAGGCCTCACAGGTCATCCGCGAGGAACAGGCATTGCAGCGCCGCCTGCGCTGGGTGCCACAGCCGGATTCGGCCAGCGCCGAGGTGGTGCCACTGGTGCAGCGCCAGGGCGACTTCATGCCGGTGCACGGCAATGCCATCGATCTGCTGACCGACTACGACGAGTCGCTGCACCAGCTGATCGCCGACATCGACCAGGCCCAGGACCGCGTGCACCTGCTGTACTACCTGATGTTCGATGACGCGGTGGGCGAGGCGATCGTCGAAGCCCTGCAGCGTGCCGCCGCGCGCGGCGTGCAGTGTCGCGTGCTGCTGGATGCGGTGGGCGCCAAACGCGGACTGCGGGCGTACAGGAAGCGGTTGCAGTCGCGCGATGTGGAAGTGCGCGCGATGCTCCCCGGTGGCTTGCGCTGGCGCCGCAGTGGCCGCATGGACCTGCGCAACCATCGCAAGATCGCGGTGATCGACAACGAAGTGGGTTACGTCGGTTCGCAGAACCTGGCGCGGCCAGAATTCGTTGCCGGCCATCCCAACCGCGAGCTGGTCGCGCGTGTGCGCGGCCCGGCCGTGGCCCACCTGGAGGCCGTGTTCGCCAGCGACTGGTACATCGAAACCGGACAACGCCTGGACGTGATCGCCGATGTGCCGGTGTGCCGCGAGGACATCGCCACCCAGCTGCTGCCCAGCGGTCCGGCGTACCCTTACAGCAATGCGCGCGATGCGGTAGCCGCGCTGATCCACCTGGCACGGCGCCGGCTGGTGATGGTCACCCCGTACTTCGTGCCCGACGAGGCGACCCTGAGTGCGCTGCGTATCGCTGCGCTGTCCGGCGTGCAGGTGCAGCTGATCCTGTCGGCCAGCAACAACCAGCGGCTGACCTCGTGGGCGCAGGAGGCCTACTACGATGAACTGCTGCGCTGTGGCGTGCAGATCGCGCTGTACGAGCCGCAGTTCCTGCACGCCAAGCACATGAGCGTGGATGAGGACATCGCTGTGCTCGGTTCGATCAACATGGATATCCGTTCGTTCGCACTGAATGCCGAAATCGGCCTGATCTGCTACGACCGGAAGCTGGTGACCCAGCTGTGTGTGATCGAGGATGACTACCTGCGGCAGTCGCGGCTGTTGGACCTGCAGCAATGGCGCAAACGGCCCGCCTGGCGCCGCAGCCGCGAAGGCATCGCACGGCTGGCCGATGCGTTGATGTAGGCCTGCCTGCCCCACCCGGCCGATGGCCTACAATCAGCGCATGACTGATTCACCGCGTAGCAGCGAACTGGACTTGGCGATCATCGGTGGTGGCGCCGCCGGCGTGCTGGTCGCGATCCAGGTGCTGCGCCAGGCACAGACGCCGCTGCAACTGGCCATCTTCGAACCTGCCTCGCGGCTGGGGCAGGGCATCGCCTATGCCACGTCGTGGCCGGAGCACCTGCTGAACGTGCCGGCGGCGAAGATGAGTGCTTTCCCGGATCAACCCGGCGATTTCCTCGATTTCCTGATGGCTGCCAACGCCTGCCCGGGCGAGGCGCGCGAGGTGCTGGGCGAGCATTACGTCGGTCGCCATCTCTTTGCTTCCTACCTGCAGCAGCGGCTGGATGACGCCGTCGCCGCCAGTCCGGCGCGCTTGCAGGTCATCGCACAGCCGGTGCTGGCACTGCACCCCGATGATCATGGCTACCAGCTGCAGCTGGGTGATGGCCACACGCTGCACGCCGCGCAGGCGGTGATCGCCACGGGCAACAGCATGCGGCCGCTGCCGGTGGCCGGTGCCGATGCGCTGCCTGCCGAACGCGTGGTGGACGCCTGGGATTACGACGGCGTGCGTACCCTGGCCGGCACCCAGCCGCTGGCGATCGTCGGTTCCGGCCTGAGCATGGCCGACACCGTGCTGGCGCTGGTCGCCGCCGGCCATGCCGGACCGCTGCATGTCATTTCGCGTCACGGCCTGCTGCCGTTGCCGCATGCGCACGGGCGCCTGCCCACGTTTGATCCGGCCACGTTGCTGCCGATGACCCTGCGGCAACGCCTGCGCGCGCTGCGTGGATTCGCGCGCCAGGCGCAGGCCGCAGGCATTCCGTGGCAGGGTGTGATGGACCGCATCCGGCCGCACGGGCAGGCGCTGTGGCGCAGTCTCGACGAGGCTGACCAGCGTCGCTTCCTGCGCCACGTGGTGCGCTACTGGGATATCCACCGCCATCGCATCGACGAATCGGTGGTCGAGCAGTTGCAGGCGCTGCAGGACAGCGGCCGGTTGAAGATCCACCGTGCGCGCCTGCAGCAGCTGCGGCAGCAGGGTGACGCTCTGCTGCTGTCGGGCCTGGATACCGCCGCCGTTGAACGGCAATGGACGGTTGCCGCAGTGATCAACGCCACCGGCGTGGAAACACGCGCCACCGCGCTGCGCACGCCGCTGCTGCAGCAGTTGCTGGCCGACGGCCTGGCCCGCCCGGGGCCGCATGGGCTCGGGCTGGACAGCAGCGTGCCGGGCGACCGCCTGCTCGCCGCGGGCGGCCAGCCGCAGGCGCGGCTGGGTGTACTGGGCAGCCTGCGCATCGGCAGCCTGTGGGAAAGCCTGGCGGTGCCTGAACTGCGCCAGCAGGCGCAGGCGCTGGGTGCCCAGGTTGTCGCAGGAGCCGCGACGGCGATGCCGTAAAATAGGGGCATGGATGTCTCCCACTTGCTTGATGGCCTGAACCCGGCCCAGCGCGAAGCCGTCTCCGCTCCCCTCGGCCACCACCTGGTGCTGGCCGGTGCCGGGTCGGGCAAGACGCGCGTACTCACCCACCGCATTGCCTGGCTGCATGAAGTCGAAGGCGTGCCGACCCACGGCATTTTCGCGGTGACCTTCACCAACAAGGCGGCCGGCGAGATGCGCCACCGCATCGATGCGCAGCTGCCCAACGGCAGCCGTGGCATGTGGATCGGCACCTTCCACGGCCTGGCCAACCGCCTGCTGCGCCTGCACTGGCAGGACGCGAAGCTGCCCGAAGGCTTCCAGGTGATGGATTCGGACGATCAGCTGCGGCTGGTCAAGCGCGTGGTGCAGGCGCTTGAACTGGACGACGGCAAGTATCCGCCCAAGCAGATTGCCTGGTGGATCAACGCGCAGAAGGACGAGGGCCGCCGCCCCCAGCACATCCAGCCCGAGCCGAACGACGCGTGGCTGGACACCATGCGCCAGGCCTACGCCGAGTACCAGGCCCGTTGCGATCGCGCCGGCCTGGTCGATTTCGCCGAGCTGCTGCTGCGCGCGCACGAACTGCTGCGCGACAACCCGCCGCTGCTGTCGCATTACCGCGCGCGTTTCCGCGAGATCCTGGTGGACGAGTTCCAGGATACCAACGCCATCCAGTACGCCTTCGTGCGCGTGCTGGCCGGGCATGAGGGCCACGTGTTCGTGGTCGGCGATGACGACCAGGCCATCTACGGCTGGCGCGGTGCGAAGGTGGAGAACGTGCAGGGCTTCCTGCGCGATTTCCCCGGCGCACAGACCATCCGCCTGGAGCAGAACTACCGCTCCACCGCCAACATCCTCAGCGCCGCCAACGCGGTGATCGCGCACAACCCGGATCGCATCGGCAAGCAGCTGTGGACCGACAGTGGCGACGGTGACCCGATCGATCTGTACGCGGCCTACAACGAGATGGATGAGGCGCGTTACATCGTCGAACGCGCGCGGCAATGGGTGCGCGACGGCGGCAGCTACACCGAAATCGCGGTGCTCTACCGCAGCAACGCGCAGTCGCGCGCGCTGGAAGAAGCGCTACTGAGCGAACAGGTGCCCTACCGCGTGTATGGCGGCATGCGCTTCTTCGAGCGTGCCGAAGTGAAGGATGCGCTGGCCTACCTGCGCTTGTTGTCCAACCGCAACGACGATGCAGCCTTCGAGCGTGCGGTGAACACGCCCACCCGTGGCATCGGCGACCGCACGCTGGACGAAGTGCGGCGCGAAGCGCGTGCACAGGGCATTTCGCTCTGGGAAGCCACCATGCTGGTGACCCAGGGCAATGCGCTGGCCGCACGTGCACGCAACGCCCTGGCCGGATTCCTGGTGCTGGTGAACGAACTGCAGGCACAGACCCTGCAGATGACCCTGGCCGAGCGCGTGGACCACGTACTGGTGCGCTCGCAGCTGCGCGAGCACTGGAGCAAGGAAAGCCGCAACGCGCTGGATTCCGAGTCGCGCACCGACAACCTCGACGAACTGGTGTCGGTGGCCTCGCGCTTCGTGCGCCGTGCCGACGACATCGAGGAAGTGGGCGAGGACATGGACGAGCTGGTCGCGTTCCTGGCCTATGCCGCGCTGGAGGCCGGTGAGGGCCAGGCGCAGGCGGGCGAGGAGGGCGTGCAGTTGATGACGCTGCACTCGGCCAAGGGCCTGGAATTCCCGCTGGTGTTCCTGGCCGGCGTGGAAGAGGGGCTGTTCCCCAGTGCACGTTCGCTGGAGGAAAGCGGGCGACTGGAGGAAGAGCGTCGGCTGGCCTATGTGGGCATCACCCGTGCGCGGCAGAAGCTGGTGCTGAGCTACGCCGAATCGCGACGCATCCACGGCCAGGACAACTACAGCCTGCCCTCGCGTTTCCTGCGCGAGATTCCGCGCGAGCTGCTGCATGAAGTGCGCCCCAAGGTGCAGGTCTCGCGGCCGGCTTCGCTGGGCAGCAGCCGGGTGATGGGGCATGCGTCGATCGAGGCGCCGCCGCTGAAGCTCGGTGCGCTGGTCAACCATCCCAAGTTCGGCGAAGGCATGGTGACCGACTACGAAGGCAACGGTGCCCACGCCCGCGTGCAGATCGAGTTCGCCGATGCCGGCAGCAAGTGGCTGGTGATGGCGTATGCCAACCTGACGGTGATCTGATCGTTGCGATCCCTGTAGAGCCGGGCCGATGCTCGGTTGTCATTCCCGGCGAGATGCAGCCGAGCATGGGCTCGGCTCTTATCTCTTGCGACTCTGGCACCTTAGGTGCCGAGAGCCCGGCGCGGGCGACCGTTCGGCTCTAGGTCTTCTCGATCGCTCTGTAGCAAGGATCTCCGCGCC
>NZ_JBRRDR010000068.1:0-16174 GCF_056759755.1 Stenotrophomonas sp. STEN046 | reverse complement strand
GTGGGGGGGGGTGTGTTTGTGGTGTGTGGTGTTGTGGCCCCAGCGCCCCCCGTTTTGGGGGGGGCGGGGGGTGCCGGCCCCCCCCCCCCTCTCCCCCTCCAGACCGATACCAAGCACGCGCCGGAAGAACCCCCCGATGAACCGTCCCCACAGGACGACCCACCCCCCGGTCGGGTACGATGCTCGCCCCCCGTTCGGGCGCTGTATGCAATGAGCAAGAACAACGAAAAGGCCGCCCCGCAGGGCGATGTGACCCAGGTCCAGGCCGAGGATGCCGTGCGCACCCTGCTGCGCTGGGCTGGCGAGGACCCCACCCGCGAAGGCCTGCTGGATACCCCGCGCCGCGTGGCCGAAGCCTATGGCGACTGGTTCAGCGGCTATCGCGATGACCCGCGCGCGTACATGGAACGCACGTTTGAAGAAGTCGCCGGCTACGACGAACTGATCGTCCTGCGCGACATCGAGTATGAAAGCCACTGTGAACACCATATGGCGCCGATCATCGGCCGCGTGCACGTCGGCTACCTGCCGGCCGGCAAGGTGGTGGGCATCAGCAAGCTGGCCCGCGTGGTTGAAGCCTATGCCCGTCGTTTCCAGGTGCAGGAAAAGATGACCGCGCAGATCGCACAGTGCATCCAGGATGTACTGCAGCCGGTCGGTGTCGGCGTGGTCGTCGAAGGCGCCCATGAGTGCATGACCACCCGTGGCATCCACAAGCGCGGCGTCAGCATGGTCACCTCGAAGATGCTGGGCAGCTTCCGCGAGGATGCCCGCACCCGCGCCGAGTTCCTGCGCTTCATCGAAGTGGGCGGCAAGCGCTGAGCGCCGTCGCCTCCCGGTGGCGGCCCCGCATGGCCGCCGCCTTCGCCGTGCCGGCGCCGCGTTGCTGCGCGCGCCGCTGCCACCGCGCCCTTTCGAACGATCTCGCTGCATGAAGCACCGCGAACGCATCACCCGTTATCGCCACCTGCGCGAACAGCCGCAATGGAAGCTGCTCGCCGCCGACCATGCTCCGGAAATCATCGGCCTGCTGCAGGGCCTGTTGATGGACGGCGATCGCATGCTGCCGGCGTCGGTGCTCAATGAGCGCCTGCAGCGCGCGCTGGACCAGCTCAACGGCGACGAACTGTCGCGCGAGCTGCCGCGCACCGCGCAGGCCTACATCGCCCATTGGCTGGCGCAGGGCTGGCTGGAACGGCGGCTGCCCGAAGGCGCCGACCAGGAGCAATACGAGCTGTCCACCCAGGCGCTGCAGGCAATCCGCTTCGCAGACAGTCTGGAGCAGGCGCGCGTGGCCGCCACCGAGAGCCGCCTGGCGCTGGTGATCGAGCAGCTTTCGCAGCTGGCCGCACAGACCGAGGCCGATCCGGACGCACGCCTGTCCGCGCTGCGCGACGAGCGTGACCGCATCGACGCCGAGATCGCCCGCGTCGGCGCCGGCCGCGTGAATGCACTGGACGGCAAGCGCGCGCTGGAACGTACACGACAGATCATCGGCCTGGCCGACGAACTCACCGAAGATTTCCGCCGCGTGCGCGACGACTTCGAGCAGCTCAACCGTGATTTCCGCGAACGCATCATCGACGACGAGGGTGAGCGCGGCGACGTGTTGTCCAAGCTGTTCGAAGGCGTGGACGTGATCGGCGAAAGCGACGCCGGCCGCAGTTTCCAGGCCTTCTGGCGCCTGCTCAACGACGCCGAACAGAGCGCCCAGCTCGATGCTGCGCTGGAAACGCTGCTGGCGCGCGGCTTCGCCCGCCGGCTGGACCGCAACGAGCGCAACTTCCTGCGCGGTTTCACCAGCACCATGCTCGAGCGCGGTGGCCAGGTGCACGATGTGCTGCAGAACTTCGCACGCAGCCTGCGCGGTTTCGTGCAGAGCCGTGGCTACCTGGAACAGCGTCGCCTCAACCAGCTGCTGAAGCAGGCACAGTCCGAAGCGCTGGCGCTGCGCGATGACTTCCCGGCGCAGCGCGCGATCGGTCGCGACCTGCAGTTGACCACCAGCCGCCTGCGCTCGTGGTCGCAATGGAAGCTTCACGACCCGCGCAGCGCCCAGGTCGATGGCAACGTCGAATACAACGATGCGGCGGCGATCAGCCTGGAAAGCGTCGGTGATCTGGTCGCTTCCTCGGAAATCGACTTCCGTACCCTGCGCCTGGACCTGCACGAGCTGCTGGGCAGCCAGCCGAAGCTGAGCATCGCCCAGGCGCTGTCGCAGCGTGAAGCACCGCAGGGACTGGGCAGTGTCATCGGCTACCTGTCGCTGGGAACGCGCTTTGGCACCGTGATCGCCGGCGAGCAGGAACTTGCCACCTGGCGCGGTGGCGATGGCCAGGTGCGCCGTGCCCGTATTCCGCTGGTTTGGTTTACCCAGGAGAAACGCCATGAGCTGGCATGAAGATCCCATTGAAGCACCGCATGCCGACCTGGCCGACGACCCCTATGCGGGCGAAGCCGCGCCGGTTGCCGCACAGCCGCGCCGTGGCAACGACGTGTACTACCTGGGCGATACCGGCCGTCTGCCGCTGGATGCGCGCCGCGCGCTGTGCCAGCTGCTGATCGGCCCCAGCATCGACCAGCTGCGCCACGCCAAGCTGTGGCCGGCGCTGCTGCGCAGCGAAGCGGGCATCCGCTCGGCGCTGTCGGACCTGTTCCTGGAGCTGGTGCTCGACCGTGACAGCGGCGTGGCATTCACCCGCCAGGCCGACACCGAGGATGTCGATGCGCCGGTACTGCTGCGCACCTCGCCACTGACCTTCATCGATTCGGTGCTGCTGCTGTACCTGCGCCAGCAGCTGGGCGAAGCCGATGCGCGTGGCAACCGCGCGGTGGTGGCCGATGCCGAGATGGCCGAAGCGCTGGCCATCTACGAGAAGAACCTGTCCACCGACCGCGCCGGCTTCAACCGGCGTGTGGCTTCGGCGGTGCAGAAGATGAAGGACAACCACATCCTGACCCGCCTCGGTGGCCAGGAAGACCGCCACGAAGTCTCGCCGGCGTTGAAGCTGCTGTTCTCCGCCGAAGACGTATCCCAGCTCTCGGCGGTGTACCGCCAGCTGCGTGAAACCCCGGCTGCCGAAGCCTGAGAGACCTGAGTACCGCATGGCCATTTCCAAGCACACTCCCGCCCTGTTCAACGACGGCCTGCCGGACCCGCGTCTGCAGCAGTTCCGCATGCGCCGCCTGCAGGTGCACAACTGGGGCACCTTCAACGGTCTGACCGAGGTGCCGATCGCCGAGCGCGGCTTCCTGTTCGTCGGCCGTTCCGGCTCCGGCAAGTCGACCCTGCTCGACGCCATGTCCGCACTGCTGACGCCGCCGGCCATCGTCGACTTCAACGCTGCCGCGCGCGAAGCCGAGCGCAGCGGCCGCGACCGTAACCTTGTGTCCTACGTGCGTGGCGCCTGGGCCGACCAGCAGGACAGCGGCACCGGCGAAATTGCTACCCAGTACCTGCGCAAGGGCGCGACCTGGACGGCACTGGTGCTGGAATACCGTGCCGGTGATGGCCGCGTGGTCAGCCTGGTGCGCCTGCTCTGGATTGCCGGCAGCAGCACCTCCGCCGGTGATGTGCGCAAGCACTACATGATTGCCGAACGCCCGTTCGACATCGCCAAGGACCTCGGTGGCTTCGACCTGGACCTGCGCAAGCTCAAGCAGAAGCTGGCCGACGTCCATCACTTCGATACGTTCTCCGGCTATGCCGAACGCTTCCGCCATCTGCTCGGCATCGACAACGAGATGGCGCTGCGGCTGCTGCACAAGACCCAGTCGGCGAAGAACCTCGGTGACCTGAACGTTTTCCTGCGCGACTTCATGCTTGATACGCCCAAGACGTTCGACGCCGCCGAACGACTGGTCAGCGATTTCGCCGAACTCGATGGCGCCCACCAGGCAGTGGTCACCGCGCGCCGCCAGGTCGAAACCCTGCAGCCGGCGCGCGATCACTATGGCGACCTGCAGGCCATGAGCCGCCGCCGTGGCGACGACGAGGCCCTGAAGCTGGGCATCGACAGCTTCCGCGAAAGCCGCCGCCAGCTGCTGATTGAAGCGCGCCTGCGCGAAATGGATACGCGCGATCGCGGCCTGCTCGGCGAAGAATCGCAGCGTCGTGCAGCGCTCGACAATCACACCGAACGCCTGGCCGAGCTGGAACTGCAGCGCCGCCAGCAGGGCGGCGAACGCATCGAGGAACTGGAACGCGAACAGGGGCGTGCCGAAGCCGAGCGCGACCGTCGCCTGGCCAAGCAGGTGCAGGCCCACGAAGCAGCAAAGAAGCTGCAGGCGGTATTGCCTGAAGATGCGCACGGCTTCGCCGAACTGGTCGAGCGTGCACAGTCCGAACTGGAAGACCGCCAGCGTGCGTCGAGCGCGCTGGACGACGCCATCAGCGAACGGCTGGGTGGCAAGCGCGATGACGAGCGGCGCTTCACCGAAGTGCGTGGCGAGCTGGAGGCGATGCAGCGCACGCCGTCCAGCATTCCCGCGCCGATGCAGAAGCTGCGCGCCCGCCTGGCTGAAGAAACCGGCATCCCCGAAGCTGCATTGCCGTTCGTTGGCGAGCTGATCCAGGTCCGTTCGGAAGAGCAGGGCTGGCAGGGTGCGATCGAGCGTGTGCTGTTCGGTTTCGCGCAGTCGCTGCTGGTGGATGACAAGCACTACAACGACGTTGCCGAATGGGTGAACCGTACCCACCTTGGCATGCGCTTCACCTACTACCGCGTGCGTCGCAACGACGAAGCATTCGCGCGCGAGCCCTCGGCGAAATCGCTGCTGCACAAGCTGGAGCTGCGTGACCACGTGTTTGAAGGCTGGTTGCGCCGCGAACTGGGCAAGCGCTTCGACTATGAGTGCGTGGATGCCAGGCAGCTGCGCAACGTCGACCGCGGCATCACCCGCGAAGGCCAGGTCAAGCACCCGGGCGACCGTTTCGAGAAGGACGATCGCAGCTCGGTGACCGATCGCCGTCGCTGGATGCTCGGTTTCAGCAACCGCGACAGGCTGGCGGTCTTCGAGAAGGAAGCGCAGGAGCTCGCAAGCCGTATCGCCGGCTGCGATACCGATATCGCAAGCCTGCGCAGCCAGCGCGACCGTGACAACGAGCGCCGTCTGGCCTGCCACCAGCTGGTCGGCATCGAATGGAACGAGATCGATGTCGCCGCCCCACAACAGCGCTTGGCCGACATCGAAGCCAGCCTGCATTCGCTGCGCGAAGGCAATGCCGACCTGGCACGCATCGCCCAGCAGATCGACGCGACCCGCGCCGACATCGAGCAGGCGCGCCGCACCTATGAAGACACGCGTGTCGAGCGTGGCCAGCTGGTACGCGAACGCGACCGCCTGGATCGTGCCCGTCAGCAGAGCCGTGCACTGGTGCTGCCCGATCTGGCCGAGGCACAGGAAGCCGGCCTTGCCGAGCGTCTGCAGGAGCAGGGCCCGCTGAGCCTGGAAACGCTGGAAGCGCACATGCGCCAGGTCAGCAACGCACTGAACGAGCAGCTCTCCTCGTCGCAGCAGGATGTCAACCGCGTCGAGAACCTGCTGCTTGGCTGCTTCCGTCGCTTCATCCAGCAGTGGCCGGAGGAATCGGGCGACTTCACCGTATCGGTGGCCTCGGCCGAGGATTTCCTGGCCCGCCTCGAACGCCTGGAACGCGATGGCCTGCCGCAGCACGAAGAGCGCTTCTTCGACCTGCTGCAGAACCAGAGCAAGAACAACCTGCTGGCCCTGCAGCGCCACAGCGCCGAAGCCCGCAAGTCGATCGGCCAGCGCCTGGATGAAGTAAACGCCAGCCTGGAGCAGGTGCCGTTCAACCGTGGCACGTTGCTGACCATCGAGCTGAACGATCGCCGCCTGCCCGAAGTGCTGGAGTTCCATCTGCAGCTGCGCGAGGTGCTGTCGCAGCAGCAGACCGAGCAGCGCGAACTGGCCGAGAACCAGTTCACCGTGCTGCGGCAGCTGGTCAACCGGCTGGGATCGCAGGAAGGCGAAGACAAGCGCTGGCGCGAACTGGTGCTGGACGTGCGCATGCACGTGGAGTTCATCGGCGTGGAGCTGGACGCGGAAACGCGCCAGCAGGTCGAAATCTACCGCAGCGGTGCCGGCAAGTCCGGCGGGCAGCGGCAGAAGCTGGCCACCACCTGCCTGGCGGCCGCGCTGCGCTATCAGCTGGGCGGAGCCGACAGCCAGCTGCCCAGTTACGCCGCCGTCGTGCTCGACGAAGCCTTCGACAAGGCCGACAACGAGTTCACCGCGCTGGCGATGAACATCTTCGACAACTTCGGTTTCCAGATGGTGGTCGCCACCCCGTTGAAGTCGGTGATGACGCTGGAGCCGTTCATCGGCGGCGCCTGCTTCGTCGAGATCAGCGGTCGCCACGACTCCGGCGTGCTGCTGATCGAGTATGACGAAGAAGGCCGGCGCCTGAAGCTGCCCGAACGCAGCCGTCAGCAGGCCACCGAACCGGAGGAAGCCGAAGCCTGAGGCTTCGATCGGCCGTGGTAGCGCCGGGCCATGCCCGGCGGCGCTTGGTCGCCGGAAACATCGTGCCAACCAGGGTTGGCACCTGCCCGATCACAGGCGCATTCACGCGCCGCGGAACGTGTCCCACGCCATCCGCGCGATCAGCACCACCACCAGCCCCACGAACAACTTGCGGATGAACGGCGTGCCGCCCTTCAACGCCATGCGGGTCCCCACCACCGAGCCGATGATGTTGGCCGCCGCCATCGGCAGCGCGAACAGCCACAGGATGTTGCCGGTCGGTACGAAGAACGAGATCGCCGCCACGTTGGTGGCCAGGTTCACCACCTTCGACGCCGCCGATGCACGCAGGAAATCCAGCCCGAAGAAGCGCACGAACAGGAAGATCAGGAAGCTGCCGGTGCCCGGACCGAAGAAGCCGTCGTAGAAGCCGATCGCCGCACCGATCGCCAGCGCGGTGATCAACTCCCGGCGGCCGATCTCGCGCGGCCGGTGCAACGCACCGAAGTCCTTCTTCCACAATGTGTAGGCCAGCATCGCCACCAGCAGCACCAGCACCAGGGGCCGCACCGCGTCCTTGGGCAACAGGCTGACCGCCGTGGCCCCCAGGAACGAAAACACGAAGGCCGTCCCTGCTGCGAACAGCACCGGTTTCCACGGAAAACGCACGTTGCGCGCATAGCGCCATGCGGCTGCGCCGGTGCCGAACATCGAACTGAACTTGTTGGTGCCAAACAGCATCGCAGGGGTCTGCTGCGGCAATACCGTGAACAGGCCGGGCAACTGCACCAGTCCACCGCCCCCCACGGCCGCATCGACCAGGCCGGCGATGAAGGCGATCACCACCAGCCACCACAACTCGGGAGGAATCAGTTCCAGCACGGTGCTCTATCGATGAGGGGGCGCGACAGCATACGCCGGTCCCGCCGCGGTTCCATCCCGCGCGTGGATGCCCGCCCGGGAACCGGCGACAATACCCGCATGACCCGTCCCGCCACCGATCCCTGCCCCTGCGGCCTGGCCGCCGACTACGCCGCCTGCTGCGGTCGCTTCCATGCCGGTGAAGTCGCTCCGGATGCCGAGCGCCTGATGCGTTCGCGCTACAGCGCCTACGTGCGCCAGCTGCCGGATTACCTGCGCGCCACCTGGCATCCGGATACCTGTCCGGCCGAATTGTCGCTTGCTGATGCACCCGGCCAGCGCACGCAGTGGCTGGGCCTGAGCGTGCAGGACCACCGGAGCACCGGTACCGACAGCGCCGAGGTGCGCTTCACCGCCCGCTATCGTATCGATGGCGGCAGCGCGGTGAAGATGAGCGAGCACAGCCGCTTCCTGCGCATCGACGGTCGCTGGTACTACCTCGACGCGGTCTGAGCCTGCCCGCCGCGCACGGCAAGCACACGCTGGCCACCGTGCGCGCACACCCGGTTGCGTCCCTCTTCCTTGGCCGCATACAGCGCCTGGTCGGCTGCTTTCACCACTCCGGCCGGGCGCGGATCGACCCGGCTGTCGGCCAGTCCGATGCTCACCGTCACCTGCACCACCGCACCGCCACCGCCACGTCCGCGCTGCTGTTGCCCCAGCGTATCGTCGCGGGCCCGCGTACTGCGGTCGCGCAGTTGCATCCGGCTCTGTTCGATGCTCTGCCGCAGCGCCTCCACCGCGTCCACGCAGGCCGCCGCCGGGCGGTCCAGGAACACCACCGCGAACTCCTCGCCGCCGTAGCGGAACGCCCGGCCACCGTCGCCCACCCGCGACAGCCGCGAGGCCACCAGCTTCAGCACGTCATCGCCGGTGTCATGGCCATGGGTATCGTTGAACTTCTTGAAGTGATCCACATCCACCATCGCGATGCTGTAGGTGCCGGTGGCCCGTTTCAGAGTCTCGTTGAACGCACGGCGGCCTGGCAGGCCGGTCAGTTCGTCGCCGAAGGCCATGTGGAAGGATTCCTGCAGCGTCGCACCCAGCAGCAGCAACAGCGTCGCCACGCTCAGCGCCGGCAGCAGCACCGGCTGCAGGAAGATCCGCGGCAGCATCCACCATAGGCACAGCAGTGCCAGCAGCATGGCGGTGTGCAACGGCCGCGGCCGCTGCCACGCCTGCCAGCCCAGCGCCGCTGTCGCCAGCAGGAACAGCAGCGCCGGCAGCTGTGCCAGCGCGTTCCAGCTGCTGGGAATCCAGCTGAAGTGCCGGTTCGACAACAGATCGTGCATGCCCTGCGGCTGCTGCACCGCCAGCAGGATGAAGATCGCCACGGCGGTGCCGCTGATCGTCGCCCGCAGCAGCAGGTCCTGGCGGCGGCGCCCGCGCTCGGGCCACAGCGCATGGGCGGTAAACAGCAAGGGCAGCCAGGTCGAAATCGCGTGGAAGCGCAGCGGCGTCAGCGCCGTCACCCGGCCATCGCGCAGGTAGTGGCCCAGATCCTGGTGCAATATCGCGAAGGTCACCGCCACCAGCAGCAACAGGCACAGCGTGCGCACCTGGTTGTACAGCAGTGCCAGGCCCGCCCCCAGGCAGGCCAGCAGCCAGGGCAGGATGCGTTGCCCGGCGCGGCCGACCTCGTCGCCCTCCAGGCTTGCCCACAGCACCAGTGCAACCAGCGCGGCGGGCAGCACGAACAGATAGTGCACAGGCTGACGGAGCGGATGATGGGGCACGCGGAAGTCCAGCGCGGTCACGACGCGGCCGCAGCATTGCCGTTAGCGGCGTAATCACGCGCTTCTTGAATGCGCCACCCGTAGCTCAAGGCTGCTGTGAATGCGGCGCCAGTCCGCCATGACATCGCGCTCACCGGCCCCGGTCGAAGCTGGTCGCATGGACAGCGTACCCGCCGCCGTCGCTGCCCCGCAGCGCGACCTCGACCGCCACTTCAGATACGTGCGGAGCCGCAGCATGCAGCTGGCCGCGCCGCTCAGCCCTGAAGATGCCCTGCTGCAGAGCATGGCCGATGCCAGTCCGGCCAAATGGCATCTGGCCCATACCACCTGGTTCTTCGAACGCTTCGTGCTGGCCGCTCAACCGGGCCACCGGCCGTGGGATCCGGCCTGGGACTACCTCTTCAACAGTTACTACAAGAGTCTCGGCCCGGCCCATGCGCGTCCACAACGCGGCCTGCTGTCGCGGCCCTCGTTGCAGCAGGTGCATGACTACCGGCAGCACGTGGACGAGCAGGTACTGGCCCGGCTGCGCGAGGGTGATCTGGGCAGCGACACCCTGCAGCACCTGCAGCTGGGGCTGCAGCACGAACAGCAACATCAGGAACTGCTGCTCACCGACATCAAGCACGCCTTCTGGTGCAATCCGCTGCAGCCGGCGTACCGCGACGACCTGCCCATCGTCCCCGGCGCCCCCAGCGCACAGGGCTGGTCCGAGCAGCGCGAACGCATCGTCAGCATCGGCGCGCCCGCATGGCCGCAGCACAGCGCATTCGCCTACGACAATGAATCGCCTGTGCACCGCGTGCTGCTGCCGGCACATGCGTTGGCGGAACGACCGGTCAGCAATACCGAGTACCGCGATTTCATCCAGGCCGGTGGTTACCGCGATCCGCGCTGGTGGCTGAGTGAAGGCTGGGCGCTGCGCGAGACCGAATGTTGGCAGCACCCGATCTACTGGGACGACGACCTGCTGCGTGAGTTCACCCTGGCCGGCTGGCGCGAACTCGACCCGCATGCGCCGGTCTGCCACCTCAGCTATTACGAGGCCGATGCCTGCGCCCGCTGGGCCGGTGCGCGCCTGCCCACCGAGTTCGAATGGGAAGCCGCTGCGGCAACGCACCGGGTGCAGGGCCATTTCGCCGACGATGACCGGCTGCATCCCGGCGCAGGGCAGGGTGCCGGGATGCGCCAGCTGTTCGGTGATGTCTGGGAATGGACCTCCAGTGCCTATGGCGCCTATCCGGGCTTCCGCCCGTTCGCCGGCAACCTCGGCGAATACAACGGCAAATTCATGTGCGGCCAATGGGTGCTGCGCGGTGGCAGCTGCGCCACCCCGCGCGGCCACGTGCGGGCCAGCTACCGCAACTTTTTCATGCCCCCTGCGCGCTGGCAGTTCTCCGGCCTGCGCCTGGCAAAGGATCTTTGATGAGCACCGTGCAGGATGCGCTGCAGGCGCTGACCGACCTTACCCCCGGCCGCCAGCAGATCCTGGCCGACGCTGTGGCAGGGCTGTCGCACGCCTCGCGGCAGCTGCCCTCCAAGTATTTCTACGATGCGCGCGGTTCGCGTTTGTTCGAGCAGATCACCCTCACCCGCGAGTACTACCCGACCCGCACCGAGCTGGCCCTGCTGGATCGGGTGTTGCCGGAGATCGCGCAGGCGGTGGGGCCGCGCGTGCATGTGGTCGAACTGGGCAGCGGCAGCGGCCGCAAGACGGCGCGGCTGCTGGCCGCTCTGCAGGACCCGGTCGCCTACACCCCCATCGAGATCTCGCGCGCCGCGCTGCTGTCCAGCATCGATCACCTGGCACCCGCGCTGCCAGAGGTGGAAATGCTGCCGGTCTGTGCGGACTTCACCCGGCCGGTGCAGGTGCCCGCACCCGCGCGGCCCGCCACGCGCCGTCTGCTGTTCTTCCCCGGCTCAACCCTTGGCAATTTCGCCGACGGCGAAGCAATCGCATTGCTGCGCGCGATGCGCCAGACCATGGGCGAGGAGGGCCTGGCCCTGGTCGGCATCGATCTGCACAAGGATCCGGCCTTGATCGAGGCCGCCTACAACGATGCGGACGGCATCACCGCCGCCTTCACCCTGAACCTGCTAGCCCGCCTCAACCGCGAGGTCGGCAGTGATTTCGATCTCGACGGCTTCCGTCACCAGGCCCGCTACAGCACCGCGCGCCTGCGCATTGAAACCGACCTGGTCAGCCAGCGTGAGCAGGACGTCCATCTGGATGGCCGCACCTTCCATTTCAGTGCTGGCGAACCGATCCGCGTGGAATACAGCCACAAGTACACCGACGCCAGTTTCGAACACCTGCTGCAGCAGGCGGGGCTGAAGGTGGCGGCATCCTGGAATGCGGACGATCCCGCCTATGGCCTGCGCCTCCTGCGCCCCTCACCCTAGGCACAGGTAGTGCCGGCCACTGGCCGGCAATCTCGACCAACCGTGCTCTCCCTCCGCGTTACCATGGCCTCTGCACCGGCAACACGGAGGACGCCATGCCCATTCTGACCACGCTCGGCCTGGCTGCCGCACTTGCCGTACCACCGGCCAGCGCCGCGCCGGCAGCAACTGTCGATCCTGCGTTTGCACGCTGCATGTCCGGCCTGCAGGCCACCGCCGCCGCGCAGGGCATTGCCGCCGAACGCTTCAGCAGCCTCACGGCTGGCCTGGAACCTGATCCCTCCGTGTTGCCGTTGCTCGACGCGCAGCCGGAATTCACCACGCCCATCTGGGATTATCTGGCCGCGCTGGTGGATCGCCAGCGTGTGGACGACGGCCGCGCCCGTCTTCAGCAGCATCGTGATCTGTTGCAGCGCGTATCGGCGCAGTACGGCGTCGATACCGCCACCATCGTCGCGGTATGGGGCGTGGAGAGCGACTATGGCCGCGTCTTCGGCAAGCGCCCGTTGCTGCAGTCCCTGGCCACGCTGTCCTGTGCCGGTCGCCGGCAACCGTTCTTCCGCGGCGAGCTGCTGGCATTGCTCAAGCTCATCGACAAGGGCGATCTGCAGGCGCAGGGCCTGACCGGATCCTGGGCCGGCGCGTTCGGCCATACCCAGTTCATGCCCAGCACCTACGCCCGCATCGCAGTCGACGGCGATGGCGACGGTCGCCGTGATCTGGTCGGCAGCATTCCCGATGCGCTGGCCTCGACCGCAAATTACCTGAAGCGCGCCGGCTGGCGAACCGGTGAGCCCTGGGGCATGGAAGTGCGTATTCCTGCCGGCTTCAACGCCGGCCAGGCCGGCCGCACCCAGCGCAGGCCCTTGGCCGACTGGCGCGCGCTGGGCGTCACTGGTCTTGATGGCAGCGCGCTGGCACCGGCTGGCCTGCCCGCCGACGCACGCGCCGCGCTGCTGTTGCCGGCCGGCAGCAAGGGCCCGGCGCTGCTGGTGTTCCGCAATTACGATGCGATCTACAGCTACAACGCCGCCGAAAGCTATGCCCTGGCCATCGCCACCCTGGCCGACCGCCTGCGCGGCGGCAATGGATTGGCAACCGCCTGGCCGACCGACGATCCAGGGCTGGGCCGCGATGAACGCCGGCAGCTGCAGACCCTGCTGCTGGCGCGCGGCCATGACATCGGTGCCGCCGATGGCATGATCGGTACGGCCAGTCGCCGCGCCATCCAGGCCGAGCAGCGCCGCCTGGGCTGGGCCAACGCCGATGGCCGCGCCGGCCAGCGTATCCTGCGCGCCCTGCAAGGGGAGCCACAGGCGCCGGTGCCGGTTACGCCCAGCCGATTCACCCTTCCCAACAACTACAGCGCCGTGCAGTCGCCGGCCATCCGGAGTCGATCCAGCGTGCAACAGATCAAGGGCGTCAGCAGCGGCCAGTTCCAGGGACTCGACGCCTGGCTGGTGGAAACCCCCGAAGCGACCGCCGCCATCAGTGTGTTCGGTGGCCAGCTGCTGTCCTTCATCCCCAAGGGCCAGCCGGATGTGATGTGGCTGTCGCCCAAGCGTGCAGCATTGCCCACGCCCATCCGCGGTGGCAGCCCGGTGTGCTGGCCGTACTTCGGCCGCCAGGGGCAGGGCAATGACGTACCGGCCCATGGCTTCGTGCGCACCCTGCCGTGGGAACTGCAGCAGGCACGCCGCCACGACGACGGCAGCATCGAGCTGACGATGGCGCCGCCGCCATTGGAAAACCTCGGTCTGCGCCTGAGCATGGTCGTCCGTGTCGGTCGTGAGCTGCGCCAGCAGCTGGTCACCGAGAACATCGGCAAGGCCCCGGCCAGCATCACCCAGGCCCTGCACAACTATTTCCGGGTCGGCGATGCCGGCAAGATCGAGGTCGACGGCGTTGATGGCCTGGACTACCTCGACAAATTCGAGAACTACGCCCAGCCGCGTCGCCAGCAGGGCCCGTGGTCGCTGCGCGATCCGCGCGATCCGGGCCGCAGCGACCGCATCTACACCCAGGCCGGCGGTCGCTACGTGCTGCGTGATCCGGTGCTCAAGCGGCGTATCGAGATCCGCACCGAAGGCAGTCGTTCACTGGTGGCATGGAACCCCGGTGCCGAAGGGGCCGCGAAGATGGCCGATGTCGGCGAAGGCTGGCGCGACTACGTGTGCCTGGAGGCCGCGAACGCGGGGCCGGATGTGGTCACCGTTGCACCGGGTGGACGACACGAACTGCTTCAGATCCTCTCCAGCGCGCCGCTATAGCAGGCTCCCCTTGGCACGGATGGCCAGCATGAGCGCCCTCGATCCGCAGACCCCGCCCGACAGCGGGAACCCCTATCTGGCACCCAGCGCGGATGCCGACGAGGCGGCCGCGCCGGATGACGCCGATTACCTGACCCTGGTCGTCGGCCCCAAGGCTGCCACCTACCGGCGCTTCTGGCATGTGGACAGTGCGGTACCGAAGCCGCCGCGTCGCTGGAACTGGCCCGCGTTCCTGTTCGGCACCCTGTGGATGGTTCATCGGCGGATGTACCTGGCCGCCGTGGGCTTCTATCTGGTCACCACGCTGCTGCCCATCCTGATGCTGCTGGCCGACGCCAGCCTGCCGCAGATCGCCTACGCCCTGCTGCCGCCGCGCATCGCGCTGGCGATCTTTGCCAACGGCCTGTACCTGCGCCATTGCAGCCGTCTGCTGGCCCGCGTGCAGGCCACCCATGCCGGGCAGCCGAACCGGATCCGCGCCGAGCTGCTGCGTCGTGGTGGTACCAAGGCTTCGGCCGTGGTGGTCTGCCTCGGCCTGATCTACATGCTCCGTTTCATTACCCAGGGCATGTTGCAGCCTTATCTCTGAGCCGGCGCGCGTGGCCGCAGCACCAGCAGGCACAGGCTGCCGGCCACCAGCCCCCAGAATGCCGAACCGATCCCGCCCAGCGACATGCCCGAGGCGGTCACCAGAAAGGTGACCAGCGCGGCCTCGCGGTCGCGTTCCACCGCCAGGGCACTGGCCAGGCTGTTGCCGATGGTGCCAAACAGGGCGATGCCGGCCACGCAGGCCACCAGTTCCTTGGGGAAGGCGGCGAACAGGGCCGCCACGGTGGCACCGAACAAGCCGATCACGATGTAGAAGGCGCCGGCCGCCATCGCCGCCGTGTAGCGCCGCGCGGGGTTCTCATGCGCGTCGCGGCCCATGCAGATGGCCGCGGTAATCGCCGCCAGGTTCAAGGCGTAGGCGCCGAACGGTGCCAGCAACGTGTTGACCACGCCGATCCAGCCAATCACCGGTGACACCGGCGCGTCGTAGCCGGAGGCACGCATCACCGCCACCCCGGGTATGTTCTGCGAGGCCATGGTGACCATGAACAGGGGCAGGGCGATGCCGACCATGGCCGTCCATGACAGCGAGGGCGCAACCCATTGCGGTACCGCCAGTTGCAGGTGCACCTGCTGTGCATGCAGCAGCCCCTGGCTGGCAGCGATGGCGATGCCGACCAGCAGGGTGGCGATTACCGCATAGCGCGGGAACAGGCGGCGGCCGAGCAGCCAGGTGGCGAACATCGCCAGCGCCAGAACGCGTTGGCTGTTCATCGCCACGAATACATCCAGGCCGAAGCGCAGCAGCACTCCGGCCAGCATGCCGGCGGCCAGCGCCATCGGTACCCGCTTCATCAGCCGTGCGAACACACCCGAGAAGCCAGCCAGCATCCCCAGCACCGCCGCCACCAGGAATGCGCCGGTGGCCTCCGATAGGGAGGCGCCGCCAGCGCCGACGACCAGCATCGCTGCGCCGGGTGTCGACCATGCAGTCACCACGGGCACGCGGTAGCGCAGCGACAGACCAATGCAGGTCACGCCCATGCCCAGTCCCAGTGCCCACATCCAGGACGCGATGTGCGCCTGGTCGGCACCCACCGCCTGCGCCGCCTGGAACACGATCACCGCCGAACTGGCGAAGCCGACCAGCACGGTGATGAAGCCGGCAACGATCGCCGGCATCGAAAGATCGCGCCACCATCCCTGTCCTGCCTGCGTATCCATTGCCTTCTCTTCTGTATGCATCCCGCTATTGATAGCGCCTGCGGCGTTGACCGCGCAACGCGCGGGCAACGCCGCGATGCGCATCCGGCGGCCACTGTGCATGACGCAGCCGACGCATCGTCATCAAGGTGAAAGAAAAGTGTTGACGAATTCTGCAGGATCTCTAGAATTCGCTCCCTTGCTGCAGCGCGGCGACTTCTTCGGAAGCCACCACGCCAACAGCGACGCCACCACCGACGAACGAGATGATCGAACGAAGGTGTTGACGGACTCGAAAAGTCCGGCATAATAGGCGGCTCGCAACGACGAAAGGCCCTCGGGTCCAACGCCGAAGCAGCATCGGCAACAACGTCCACTCCGGTGAGACGGCCTTGAAAAAAGGTGTTGACGAGGCGGAAAAGCCGGCTATAATGGGCGGCTCGCTACGAAGGAAACTTCGCAGCACACGGGAACGGCGCTGAGGCCACTTCCCCGGATCTTTGAAAGTATGCGCAGGTATCTTGTGAAGGCGCCTGCAGGAAGGATGATTGTCCATCTTGCAGACGTTTGATCAAGCAACTATTAATTGTTTTAAAGCAAGCGATA
>NZ_JBRRDR010000067.1:0-16711 GCF_056759755.1 Stenotrophomonas sp. STEN046 | reverse complement strand
GGGGGGCGGGGGCGCGCGCCGCCGCCCCCCCGCGGCCGTCCGCCCCCCCACTCCCCCGCCCCCCCCCCCCCCCCCCCCCCCCCCCCCCCCCCCCCCCCCCGCCAATCCACGGAATGCCAGCTTTTGCTGTTGCTTCGGCTCTGGCTTCGGCAGGTGCAGGGCTGCAAGCCCTGCCGAACAACCCTCAACTCTCGCAGTTGGCGAACACGTCGCGGTCGCGTTCGTACAGCGAGGTCTTCACCTGCATCAGCCCCAGCACCGACGGGAACAGGTTGTCGTGGTCGGTATACGCTGCCGAACGCGTGCGCAGGCACTGCAGGTTCAATCCGCGGCTGCTGGCGAAGCCCGGCGAGAACCACATCGTCATCGGTACCCGGGTCTGCTCGGCCGGTGCAATCGCATACGGTACGCCGTGCAGGTACAGGCCCTTTTCGCCCAGCGATTCACCATGGTCGGACAGGTAGATCATCGCCGTGTCGTAGTCCTGCAGGCCCTGCAACGTACCGATCGTCTTGCTCAGGAAGTGATCGGTGTACAGCACCGCGTTGTCGTAGCTGTTGGTGATCTCTTCGCGCGCGCAACGGCCGATATCGCGGGTATCGCAGGTGGGGTTGAAGCGCCGGAACGCAGCGGGGTAGCGCTCGAAGTAAGCCGGTCCGTGGTTGCCCAGCTGGTGCAGCACGACCACCCGGTCGCCAGGCTTCGCACGTACCTGCGTGGCGAGGTCCTGCAGCAGGATCTCATCCATGCAGCGACCATCGGCACACAGGCCCGGCGTGGTCGCATCGGACAGCGACTGGAAGTCCAACCCCTCGCACACACCCTTGCAGCCGGACTGGTTGTCGCGCCACAACGGCGCGATGCCTGCGCGGTTCAATACATGCAGCAGCGACTGATGCGCGCGGATCTTCTTTTCGTCGTAATCGTGGCGGCCCCACGGCGAGAACAGGCACGGCAGCGATACCTCGGTGCTGGTGCCGCAGGAATGCATGTCCGGGAAGTTCACCACCGGGGCCTGTGCCAGTTCCGGGGTGGTGTTGCGGCCGCCGTTCAAGCCCCAGTTCTGCGCACGCACGGTTTCGCCCATCACGATCACCAGCAGGCGCGGCTTGCTGGTCGGCGCGCGTGGGGTCGCCTTGGCATCGGTGCCGATCGGCAGCTTCGGCGCGCGCTGCACCGGGTTGTCACCACGCAGCGCCCGCGGCAGGCCCAGCAGCACGTTGGCCGGCGTCGCCAGATAGCGCACCTCGCGCTGGTTGCGCATCAGTGCCGAGACATCCTGGAAGGAAATCAGCGCGCCACCAATGGCAGTTGCCGCCGCGACCAGCAGGAAGCCGGCGCGCCACAGCAGGCTGCGTGCCCAGTGGCGGCGACGCAGCTCGATGCGCCACAGCACCACCATCGGCAGCGCAGCCAGCAGCAGTACCGGCCACAGCAGCGACGGCGTCATCAGTTCGCGGCTTTCCTTCGGGTCGGTGGCCAGTACGTTGCGCAGCATGTCCGCATCCAGGTAGATGTGGTAACGGCTCATGTAATGGGCGGCAAACGCGGTGACCAGCAGCAGTACGCTGATCACCACCTTGGCATTCCAGCGCCACACCAGGATGCCCAGCAGCACGCCGTGCGCTCCCAGCAGCAGCAACAGCAGCGAAAGCGCATACCGCAGGCTGCCCGGATGGCTGGCCATGGCGCTGTGCCAGAACAGGCCATTGCCGGCCACGGCGAAGAACAGGCTGGTCAGGATGATCAGCGCTTCGGTGGACAGCTGCGGCCGCCATGCGCGGATGCTGGCCAGTGTCGGCAGTCGCAAGGAACGTTGGACCGATGCGTTCATGCAATCGCCTCCTGGCGGGTCGAGCGATCCAACGTGCGGCGGACCATCAGGTACAGGCCCAGCGACAGCAGCCAACATATCAAGGCGGTGGCAATGTCATGCGAAAGGAAATGGGCACCGCGCAGCTGCTGGCCGATACCGAACACCAGGCCACTGCCGAGGCCGATCCACAATCCGGCCCAACGCCAGGTGGGGCGCCACAGCAGCGCGAAGAAGTACAGGCACATCCATGCGTATCCCGCGCTTGCGTGGCCGGCGGGGAAACAGGCGCGCGCGGCCATGCCGGTCGGGCGGCTGCTGAAGAGGCCGACGAACGGTTCGTGCCCGCCATAGCGCAGCAGATCCCACGGGCAGTCCATCGGCACCAGTGACTTCAGCAGCGAGATCAGCCCGGTGCCGAGTGCCACGGCCACCACCACATACAGCAACGCCCAACGCAGCGTGCGATCGCGGCCACGGCGCCAGTGGTGGAAGCACAGCAGCATCGCCACCAGTGCCGCGGCGGTGCTCAGCCACTTGCCCGCCTTGTGCACCACCGAGCGTGTCAACCACGCGTCCTGCAGCGCCCAGCGTCCGCCTTCCAGCCGGAACAGATGGTCGGCCAGCCACTGGTCGCCACCGAAGCCCATCATCAGGGTGAACAGCGCAATGCCGGCTGCAACAGGCAACCACAGATGGGTAACGGCAAAACGCGATGCCAACCGCGATGGCGCGAAGGAGACTGCCGGGGCAAGAGGACGAGCGGGCATGCAGGAAAGGGCCGTTACGGGAATCCGCGGCCATGCTCGTCACTGGCATGTCGGAGAAGGGTCGTACATGCGTTTGTGCCGGGTTAATCCGCACCCGGCGCACATCATCGTTCAGTCTTCGTCGTCGTTGGCGCCAGCACGCTCGGCATGGCAGGCGGGATCCCAGGCGGTGCCCGGAAGCAACTGCCAACGATTCCTGTTGGCAACACCGATCTCGACGACCTGGGCCGGATCGACACAAGGGCTCATGGCCTTGTCCAGCACCAGCAACCAGCGCTTGTCCGGCGCTTCGGCCAACCATGGACCGGCGTCGTGCCACTGCTCGGCCCACGGCCGCTTGAAGCCGAACTCGCGCACCGGCCGGTCGGCCTGCAGCAGGTTCTGTTCGCGCCAGGCCACCAGGGCCAGCTCGGCATCGGGACCGATCCGGTTGCCCACCCGGCGCATCACCGCCGACGCCGATGCGTAAGGGTCCAGCGCGGGCATCAGCACCAGCCCGTAAAGCATCCACAGCATCGCGTGCGCAAGCAGCACCAGCGTTGCCGCGCGCCGTACCCGCAGCCACAACGCCACGGTCGCCAGGGCGATGGCGAAGGTCAGCAGGCCATCACCCAGCACCGGCAACAGCGTATCGGGCATCGCCCGCCGCGCCAGTTGTGCCTGCGCCCATGGGCTGTCGGTCAGCATCATCACGCCCAGTACGCCGGTGGCCAGCATCAGCACCAGGCTGTAGCCGAACAGGTAACGGCGCACGCACAGCCGGCGCAGCAGGCCGGGCAGCAAGGGGGCTGCCGCCAGCGCAACTGCAGGCAGCATCGGCAGCAGGTAGACCTCGCGCTTGCCCGGGCTGGCACTGAAGAACAGCAGCACCAGTACGGACCAGCCCAGCAGCAGCCATTGCCGGCGGTCGCCCCGGCGCAGACGCCGCCACCAGGGTTTGGCCAGCAGAGGCAGCAGCAAACTGCCCGGCAGCCACAGCGTGGCGATCACCTGCAGGTAGTACCAGGCCGGCTGGCGGTGGTGCCAGGCGTTTGCGTAGCGGGTGCCGGTCTGCTTGAACAGCAGCTCATGTGCGTACGACTGCAGCGTCGCGCTGGGCTCATGCAGCAGTGCCCAGCCCAATGGCGCCAGCCACACCGCGGTGCCCAGCAGGAAGGCCGGAACCAGCCACAGCAGCGTGGCCGGGTGCGGGCCTTCCACTACGCGCCCGCGGCGGCGCTGGTACAGCCACCAGCCGAACCACGGCAGCACCATCAGCAGCGGCAGGAAGCCCACACCCTTGGTCACCGTTCCCACACCGGCAGCAACGCCGGCCAGCCACAGTGCCGGCAGGTTGCGGCGCTCGCACAGGTGGCGCAGCAGGCCCCACAGCGCCAGCGTGGTCATCGCCACCAGCACCATGTCGATCTGCGCGCGCTTGGCCATCAGCCCGAACTGCAGGGTGCAGAACAGCGCTCCCAGTGCGTACAGCGAATGGCGCGGTGACCACAGGCGGCGGGCGAGGTCGGACACCAGCCACAGGCTGAGCAGCGCGGCCAGCAGCGATGGCAGCAGGAACGACCACTGCCAGCTGCCGACCACCTGATGGGCGGCGGCCTGCAGCCACATGAACACCGGCGGTTTTTCGGCGTACAGTTCACTGCCCCGGTGCGGCAGCAGCCATTGCCCGCTCTCGACCATGGCCCGCGCGGCCAGCACGAACCGTGGCTCGTCCGGCGGCTGCGGCTGGCGCATGCCAAGACCGGCAGCCAGCGCCATCACGATCAGCAGCCACAGCAGGGGAAGGTGCCAGCGGCGGGGCAGGGCAACGGGCACGGCGAGCTCCGGCAGCAAAACGGCCATTCTGATGAGGGGCACGTGGGAAAGCCGTCAGAGCCGCCACCACGGCGACCGCATTCCGACATCCGCAGCGCTACCATGGTGGCACTTCCCGTGGATGTTTCGTGCATGCGCCTGTTGGTGATCGAGGACAACCGCCAGCTGGTGGCCAACCTGTTCGACTATTTCGAGTCGCGCGGGCATGTGCTTGATGTGGCCCCGGATGGCATCACCGGGCTGCACCTTGCCGGCAGCCACCCCTACGATGCGGTGATCCTGGACTGGATGCTGCCACGCATGGAGGGCCCGGAAGTCCTGCGCAGGCTGCGCGCCGAGCATGCCTCGGAGGTACCGGTGATCATGCTGACCGCGCGCGACGAGCTGCCGGACAAGATCGCCGGTTTCCGTGCCGGTGCTGATGACTACCTGACCAAGCCCTTCGCCCTGCCGGAACTGGAAGTACGCCTGGAAGCGCTGCTGCTGCGCGCGCAGGGCCGCAATCCGCGCAAACGCCTGCAGGTGGGCGACCTGGTGCTGGATCTGGCAACCCTGGAGGCGCAGCGCGCCGGCCAGGTGCTGCATCTGTACCCGGCCTGCCGCAAGCTGCTTGAGGTGCTGATGCGTGCCAGCCCGGGCGCGGTTACCCGGCAGCAGCTGGAATTCGCGCTGTGGGGAGACGAGCCACCCGATGGTGACCTGCTGCGCTCGCACGTGTACGAACTGCGCCGCAGCGTGGATGGGCCGTTCGGCGACAAGCTGATCCACACCCTGCCGCGGGTCGGGTACCGGCTGGCGTCCACTGCGGGCACCGATGCACGGAACGATGAAGATGGCGCGTAAACCCGGCCCGCTGTACCGGCGGGTGGTGTGGTGGCTGCTGGGCTACCTGGCGCTGATCTCGCTGGCGGTGTTCAGCGTGGGCAACTACGTCCACGAGCACGCCGAGCACGCGGCGTGGCGCGCACTGCTGAACTCGGAACTGGACAGCATCGTCGACCACACCGAGCACGAACCGCATTACCGCTGGCAGGACTCCGATACGTTGAGCCTGTATCGCTTCGACGAAGCCAACATGCCCGCCAGCCTGCGCAGCCTGCATCCGGGGTTGCATGACGGGGTGATGATCGGCGCGCGCGAAACCGCGGTGATGGTGCGCGATACCGGCTCGATGGGGCGGGTTGCGCTGGCCCTGGACATCTCCGATTTCCACGACCTGGAACAGTTCGCCACACGCTGGGTGATGCTGGCCGGCATCATCATGATCTTCGTCACCGTGCTGATGGCCTCGTTCGGCATGGAACGCATGGTGCGTCCGTTGAGCCTGCTGGCCCAGCATATCGGCGCCCTGCGGCCGGGCGTGCAGGGCCAGCGTATCGAGGTTGATCCGCGCGGTAGTTCCGAGCTTCACACCATCGCCGGTGCGTTGAATGACTATCTCGAACGCAACGAACAGTTCGTGGAGCGCGAGCGGGTGTTCATCAGCACCGCCAGCCACGAACTGCGCACACCGATCGCGGTGATGACCGGTGCCGCCGAGTTGGCCCTGGAACAGCCGGGCCTGCCCGAGCGTGCACGCCAGCAGGTGCAGCGTGTGCTGCGAACGGCACAGGGCGTCGAACAGCTGATCGAACTGCTGCTGGTGCTGGCACGCGATCCGGCGCGGTTGGCCGCCAGAGCCGAACGCATCGCCCTGGACCAGTTGCTGCCGGAGATCGTCGATGACCATCGACACCTGCTGGGCGACAAGGATCTGAGCATTGGCATCCAGGCCGCGCCGGTCGACATCGTCGCGCCGCTGGCGGTGGTGCAGGCTGCGATCGGCAACCTGCTGCGCAATGCCATCGAGAACAGCGGACGTGGTCGTATCGAACTGCGCCTGACATCGTCGGCGATACTGACCCTGCAGGATCCAGGGCATGGCATGAGTCCGGAGGAGATCGCCGCCATCCACGCACGCATGGCGCGCGGCGAACGTGGCGACCGCAGCGGGATCGGCCTGGAGTTGATCGCGCGCCTGTGCGAGCACCTGGGCTGGACCCTGCAGCTGCAACCCTGCGCGCCACGCGGCACGTTGGCCACCCTCGACTTCGGCGCCTCGCGCCCGGGCTGAGCCGGCGGTTGGCAGGTGCCAACCTGGGTCGGCACGCTGTCCGTCGACCAAGGTCGACGCCTACCAGAGCAATGGCCGCCCCTGTCCCGGTAGATGCCAACCTTGGTTGGCAGTCTGTCCGTCGACCAAGGTCGACGCCTACCAGAGCAATGGCCGCCCCTGTCCCGGTAGGTGCCAACCCGGGTTGGCACGCTGTCCGTCGACCAAGGTCGACGCCTACCAGAGCAATGGCCGCCCCTGTCCCGGTAGATGCCAACCTGGGTTGGCATTCTGCCCGTCGACCGAGGTCGACGCCTACCAGAGCAATGGCCGCCCCTGTCCCGGTAGATGCCAACTTGGGTTGGCAGTCTGTCCGTCGATCAAGGTCGACGCCTACCAGAGCAATGGCCGCCCCTGTCCCGGTAGATGCCAACCTTGGTTTGCAGGCTGTCCGTCGACCAAGGTCGACGCCTACCAGAGCAATGGCCGCTCGTGTCCTCGTAGGTGCCAACCTGGGTTGGCACGCTGTCCGCGTCACCGTCCCTTCGGGCGCTCCACATGCTGGTCGATCAGGATCACGTTGCCATCCGGATCGGCCAGCTGCAGGTAGCCGGTGCCCTGGCCGTCAGGATCGGTGCGCACCGCCAGTTCAATGCCTTTCGCATCCAGCTCGGCCTGCAGCTGGCGGACATCCTGGAACGCGGGCAATTCCTGCCTGTGCTGGTCCCAGCCGGGGTTGAAGGTCAGCAGGTTGCCCTCGAACATGCCTTGGAACAGGCCGATCACGATGCCGTTGTTGCGCAGTACCAGCCAGTTCTGCGCGGCGTCACCGCCGGTCACTGAAAACCCGAGCGCCTCATAGAACGTGCGCGAGCCCGCCAGATCCTTCACTGCCAGGCTGACTGAAAAAGCACCGAGTTGCATGGGGCCGGCTCCACAGGGCGATGCCGGGATTCTCGGCAGCATCGGCGCTTGCCGCAAGCAGCGCCGCATGACCCGGCGTGAAGACTATGTTAATTTCAATCTGCGCCGCCTTATGCGGCGCTTTTTTTTCCGCTCTTTCGATCGACAGAGGATCCCATGCCGACCGAACCCGCTACTGCCCTGATCAGCAACGACATCGTTGGACTGGGCCTGATCGCCGCCACCCTGGCCCTGATTTTCTGGGCTGCCAGCGGCCCGACGCCCCTGCTGAAGAAGATCTTCGCCTGGGTGCCGGCACTGCTGCTGTGCTACTTCATTCCTGCCATCTACAACACCGCCGGTGTCATCGATGGCCACAACACGTCGTTGTACAACCCGGTCGCGCGCGATGTGCTGCTGCCGGCGGCGCTGGTTCTGCTGACCCTGTCGATCGACCTGAAAGGCATCGCCAAGCTCGGCCCGAAGCTGCTGCTGGTGTTCTGCGCAGGCACCGCCGGCATCATGCTGGGGGCGATCGTCTCCTTCCAGGTGATGAAACTGATCCATCCGGAAACCGTGGCCGGTGACACCTGGGCCGGCATGGCCGCGTTGGCCGGCAGCTGGATCGGCGGGGGTGCCAACATGGTCGCCATGCGCGAAGTGTTCGGCACCGACGCCACCACCTTTGGCCAGTTCGCCGTGGTCGATGTGGCCTGCGCCAGCCTGTGGATGGCGATCCTGTTGTTCATGGCCAACCGTGCCCAGCAGATCGACGCCCGCAACGGCGCCGATACCCGTGCCATCGATGAGATGAAGGCGCGCATCAGTGCCTACGACGCGCAGAACGCGCGCATTCCGAGCATGACCGACCTGATGGTGATCGTCGGCGTGGCGCTCGGTGGTGTCGGCCTGGCCCATGCCATTGCTGCGCCGTTGTCGGGCTGGTTCAAGGCCAATGTCAGCTGGGCCAGCCAGTTCAGCCTGGACAGCCAGTTCGTATGGGTCATCCTGCTCTCCACCGCAATGGGCCTGACCCTCAGCTTTACCCGTGCGCGCCGGCTGGAAGCGGCCGGGGCCTCGCGCCTGGGCACGGTGTTCCTGTACTTCCTGATCGCCTGCATCGGCATGCAGATGAATCTGTTGTCGCTGCTGGACCGGCCGTGGTTGTTCCTGCTCGGCGCGATCTGGATGGCGACCCACGTGCTGGTGCTGTGGATCGTGGCCAAGCTGGTGCGCGCACCGCTGTTCTTCTTCGCCATTGGTTCGCAGGGCAACATCGGCGCGGCAGCCTCGGCGCCGGTGGTGGCAGCGGCGTTCCACCCGACGCTGGCACCGGTAGGGGTGCTGCTGGGCACGGTGGGCTATGCCACCGGCACCGGGCTGGCCTATGTGACGGGCCTGATCCTGAAGTGGATGGCCAACGGCTGAGGCGCGTGGGCTGCGCGCGCTCTGCGCAGCCGGGCCCATGCCCGGCTGCTTTGAGCATTGCATCTGCGGTTGCCGGAACTGTGCGGTGCATACCGGAACGTATGGTGCCGACCACGTAGCGTTGGGACATGCGTCGCGTGGGGAAGGGGGCTCGCGGCGCAGCCTCCGCTGGCGGCTGCCAGCCTTCCCAACAGGTGTATTCATGACGAATCAACGGAAGTTTCGTGCGTCGGCGCTGCTGGCGCTGATGCTGGGCAGCGCGTCGGCGTTGGCGCAAACCCCGCTGCAGGCTCGCCCCGCCGCTGTGCAGGCGATCACCGATGCCAGTGCGCGTGACGTCGCGGCCCTGATCGCGCAACCGGGCTTTGCCGATGCGGCGCGCGCGGCACTGCAGTCGGCGCCGGAACAGGGCGTGGCACTGCAACAGGTCATGGCGCGCTTTGATCCACAATCACGTACGCGGGCAAGCACCGTGTTGGCAGTGCAGGATCGCCAGCTGCGCCAGCACAAGGGCCTGCCGTCGCAGGGCGAAGGGCTGCTGCAGTTGCGTGCGTATGTGCCCGAGGGGCACACCCTGGCCGCCATCAACCCACGCCAGTTGTGGGTGGCGAGCCTGCCGCGCGGCAACGATCGCGACTGGACTACCCTGACCGCCTACGATGCGCAGGGGCGCGCCCATGTGCTGGATGCGAAGCAGGCACCGGACTTCCCTGTGCTGATCGTCGATGTCGACACCCGGCGTTCGGTGCGCGAAGGCATGGCGCTGGTCAATGCGGGGCTGCGCGCACGCGGTCTGCAGTCGCCGGACCGGATCAGCATGGCCGCCAACGGCACCCGCGCGTCGCTGGATATCACCCGCCTGGACCGCATCCGCCTGGCCGATGACCAGGAGCCGTGGGCACTGGGTGCGGCTGAAGTGTTCGCCATCGTGTCCGGGTTGCAGGTCGATGCTGCCGAACCCGAGCTGGTCACGGTCGACATGCCCTATCTGGATCACGACCAGACCGATTACACCCCGCAGCAGCCGCTGATCATCTGGGGCAACTACCGGTTCAACGCCGCCAACGTGCAGTTGTTCGAAGACGACGGTGACACCAACTACCAGGATCTGCTGGTCGCGCTGACTACCGGCGTGAAGACTGCACTCGGTGCCTTTGCCCCGGAGTACGCCGTGATCGCCGACATCGCCGGTGCCATTCTCAAGGCCATGCCGACGTCGTGGTTCGCCAACGACGCCGATTACCTGGACAGCTTCTACCTGTTGCAGCGCGGGCAGGGCTACGCCGATCGCATGGGCGCGGCCAACAACGCAAAGGTCACCCTCACCCCGATCACGCTGGTGGAGTAGTCCATAGGGGCCATTGGATCCACCGATGGCGCGGATCCCCCCGTCCTTGCTGCGGTTGCTTCTGCGGGTGCCGGGCTGCAAGCCCGGCACCCGCCTCACACTTCAGCAGCAACGGCCGCCGTTGCGTCCGCCATACCGCGCTTCCTGCCGCTCACGGAAGAACGTCTTGTAGTCCATCGGCTCGCGGTCCGGATGCTTCTCCCGCACATGCCGCACATAGTTGTCGTAGTCGGGAATCCCGCAGCACAGTCGCGCGGTCTGCACCAGGCGCCGCCAGATCCGGCGATGCGCCTGGTACTGGCCAACCGGAACCAGTTGTGTGCTCATTACAGATCCACCATTTCATGCGGCTTGAGCGCCACGTAAGGGGTTTCGCGGTCGCTGCGCTGCGGATTGCGGCGCGCCGCCATGATCGTCTTGATCGAGTACACCAGCACCGAAGCCACCACCAGCAGGAACAGCGCCGTCAGGCCGGTGTTGACGTAGGCATTGACCACGATCTGCTGCATCTGTGCAACCGACTTGGCCGGTGCGGTGATGGTGCCGCTGGCCAGCGCGTCCTGGAACTTGTGTGCCTGTGCCAGGAAGCCCTGTGCCGGGTTGCTGTCGAAGATCTTGATGAAGCCGGCATAGGTGGTGCAGATCAGCAGCCACACCGCCGGCACCGCAGTCACCCAGGCATAGCGGTCACGCTTCATCTTGAACAGCACCACGGTGCCCAGCATCAGCGCGATACCGGCCAGCATCTGGTTGGAGATGCCGAACAGCGGCCACAGCGTCTGGATGCCGCCAAACGGATCCACCACACCGGTGTAGAGCAGGTAGCCCCACAGTGCCACGCAGCCGGCGGTGCCGATGATGTTGGCTGTCCACGACTCGGTCTTCTTCAGCGCGGGGATGAAGTTGCCCAGCAGGTCCTGCAGCATGAAGCGGCCAGCACGGGTACCGGCATCCACTGCGGTCAGGATGAACAGTGCTTCGAACAGGATGGCGAAGTGGTACCAGAAGGCCATCATCGCGTCGCTGCTGCTCGGAATCGCCTCGTGCAGGATCTGCGCGATGCCCACCGCCAACGTTGGCGCGCCACCGGCGCGATGCAGGATGGTGGGTTCACCAATGGCCGCTGCGGTGGCGGTCAGCTGTTCCGGGGTGATGGTGAAGCCCCAGGTATTGGTGATGTAGTGCGCGGCCGACGCAGCATCCGCACCGATCACCGCCGCCGGGCTGTTCATTGCGAAATAGATGCCCGGATCGATGATCGAAGCAGCCACCAGCGCCATCACGGCAACGAATGATTCCATCAGCATGCCGCCGTAACCGATGTAGCGCATGTGCGCTTCATTGGCCAGCAGCTTGGGCGTGGTGCCCGAGGAAATCAGTGCATGGAAACCCGACACCGCACCGCAGGCGATGGTGATGAACAGGAACGGGAACATGCCGCCCTTCCACACCGGGCCGTCGCCGCTGGCCGCGAACTGGGTCAGGGCCGGCATCTTCAGTTCCGGCATGACCACCAGGATGCCGATGGCCAGGGCGATGATCGTGCCGATCTTCAGGAAGGTCGACAGGTAATCGCGCGGTGCCAGCAGCAGCCACACCGGCAGCACCGAGGCGACGAAGCCGTAGCCGATCAGCATCCAGGTGATCTGGGTGCCGGTGAAGGTGAACGCCGGGCCCCAGGTCGGGTCTGCCGCCACCTTGCCACCGAACCAGATCGCCGCCAGCAGCAGGATCAGGCCGACCACCGAGATCTCACCGATCTTGCCGGGTCGGATGTAGCGCATGTACACGCCCATCAGGATCGCGATGGGCATCGTCGCGATCACCGTGAACATGCCCCAGGGGCTTTCGGCCAACGCCTTGACCACCACCATCGCCAGCACCGCCAGGATGATGATCATGATCAGGAAGGCACCGAACAGTGCGATGGTTCCCGGTACCTGGCCCATCTCCTCACGCACCAGGTCACCCAGCGATCGACCGTTGCGGCGGCTCGACAGGAACAGCACCATGAAGTCCTGCACTGCGCCGGCCAGTACCACGCCGACCACCAGCCACAGCAGGCCGGGCAGGTAGCCCATCTGCGCGGCGAGCACCGGGCCCACCAGCGGGCCTGCACCGGCAATGGCCGCGAAGTGGTGGCCGAACAGCACGTGCTTGTTGGTGGGCACGTAGTCCAGGCCGTCATTGTTGATCACCGCCGGGGTGGCCCGGGTCGGATCGAGCTGCATCACCTTGTCGGCGATGAACAGGCTGTAGAAGCGGTACGCCACCAGGTACAGCGAAACCGCCGCGACCACGATCCACAGTGCGTTGATGTGCTCACCACGGCGTAGCGCCACCGTACCCAGGCAGAACGCGCCGAGCAGGGCGAGTGCCGCCCAGCCTATTTTGGAAAACCCTTTCATGAGGTGCTCTCTCCCGGAAAGATGGTCAAAGAGTCCCGCGTGCCCTTGGCAGGGTCAATGTGTCCAGGACTATTGATCGGTAGTACTTTGGTCGTAGATGGCCGTGGCCTGCGCCCATTCGCACGTGCTGGCCACAACGCAGACATTGCCGCGCAGCGGACATGACGCGCTGCGAACACCAGGGATGGAACAATCGGTTGCGATGCCATCCATTGGCGTTGCCTGCCGTGGCGTCCATCTTCAGGGGCATCCATCCAACAGGAGTCGCCATGAGCCTTCCCGAACCGGTCCGCGTGCTGCGCACCATCCGTGGCATGCCCACTTCCGACGGTGCCGGCGTGCGCCTGACCCGGGTCATCGGCGGGCCGTCGCTGCCCGATCTCGATCCGTTCCTGCTGCTCGATGAATTCGGTACCGACCGTGCCGAGGACTACATCGCTGGGTTTCCCGAGCATCCGCATCGTGGTTTCGAGACCGTCACCTACATGCTGGATGGCCGCATGCGGCACCGCGACAACCACGGCAACGAAGGCCTGTTGACCCCGGGCAGCGTGCAGTGGATGACCGCCGGTCGTGGCCTGGTGCATTCGGAAATGCCCGAGCAGCAAAGCGGGCAGATGCGCGGCTTCCAGCTGTGGGTGAACCTGCCGGCGCGCGACAAGATGACCGAGCCGAAGTACCAGGAATTCGCCCCCGAAAAGATTCCGGTGGTGCGGCCGGCCGAGGGCGTGCAGGTGAAGGTGATCGCGGGCACGGTGGACGGTACCGTCGGCCCGATCGCGCAGCCGGCGACCGACCCGTTGTACCTGGACATCGAACTGGCCGCCGATCGTGCCTGGACCTACGTGCTGCCGGAAGGGCACAACGCGTTCGTCTACGTGTTCGAAGGCGGATTGACCGTGGGCGAACAGGACGCTGCGCGCGACGTGGCACGGCAGGAGCTGGCCGTGCTGGGCGGTGGCGAGCAGTTGCATCTGTCGGCAGGCGCCGACGGTGCGCGGCTGATCCTGGTAGCCGGCCGCCCGCTGCGCGAACCCGTCATGCGGCACGGCCCGTTCGTGATGAATACGCGGGAGGAGCTGATGCAGGCCTTCGTCGATTTCCAGGAAGGCCGTTTCTGAGCGGGCACGCCGGGCCAAGCCCGCGTGCAGCTGGTGGCGCCGGGCCATGCCCGGCGGATTTCCAGCACAACCCGCAACGCGCAACGCCAGGCAATGCCCGGCGCTGCCGATAGCGTGTCCGATCCAGCGGGGATGCTGCCAGGCAGTCATCCCCGTCGCCCTCAGCGCCCGTCGGCCACGGCGGACGGGGTCAGGTTCATGCCCTGCGCCAGCTGTTGCAGGCTGCCCAGTTCCTGGGTGCTGTCCGGATACAGCGCGATCTGCGCGTAGCGGCCCTTGTCCAGCTTCACCACGCTGATGCGGCGCTCGGCGTAGCCCGGCGGCTGCTGGCCGCCCAGATCCGGCTGGTACCAGTACATCGATTCACCGGCAAAGCTGCCTTTTTCCTGGCGCAGCGAGCGCGTCAATGGAATGCCCGGGTCGCGCTGGCTGAGCATCAGGCTCAGCACTTCCCGGCCCTCGCCGGTAGCTGCACGGCAGACCAGGAAACCGGCCTGCGCCTGCTGCTGCCATTGCAGGCCGCTGCTGGCTGGCAGCGATGGACATTCAACCGGGGCCTGCGCGGCGGCGTTGGCCGCAACGAACAACAGGCTCGACAAGACAACAGGCGCGAACTTCATGCATCCCCCAAGGTGGCGTGTCGTTGGCGCCGCCGGCGGCACCGGCGGCCATGGCATCCCATCCCCGGATGCCGTCCTGCCCGGCGCAAGCACGGGCGGATGACCAGACCTTAACGGAACGTGAGCGATCGCACAAATTGCGGTTGCATCGGTAACCATTGCGGCCGGCGGACGGCCGCAATGGGGGCGGGTCTCAGCGGTCGTTGCCGATCCACTTGTAGATGATGCCGCCGATCGCGCCACCCAGCAGCGGGGCGACCCAGAACAGCCACAGCTGGCTGGTGGCGCCGCTGCCTGCGAAGAAGGCCACGGCGGTCGAACGTGCCGGGTTCACCGAGGTATTGGTCACCGGAATACTGATCAGATGGATCAGGGTCAGTGCCAGGCCGATGGCCAGCGGCGCGAAGCCTGCCGGCGCCTTGCCATGGGTCGCGCCCATGATCACGATCAGGAACACCGCCGTGAGCACTACTTCACACAGGAACGCGGCAGCCACGCTGTAGCCGCCGGGTGAGAGGGCGCCATAGCCGTTGCTGGCGAACGCGCCGGCCTGGGTGCCATCAATGGCGAAGCCACTGGCACCCGAAGCGATCTGCAGCAGGATGAAACCGGCCAGCAGGCCGCCGGCCACCTGGGCAATGATGTACGGCACCAGGTCTTTGGTCGGGAAGCGCCCACCGGCCCACAGCCCGATGCTGACGGCCGGATTGAAGTGCGCGCCGGAGATGTGCCCGAACGCATAGGCACCGGTCACCACCGTCAGCCCGAACGCCAGCGCCACGCCGAGGAAACCGATACCCAGCGGATTACCGTCGCCACCGAATTTGGCAGCCAGCACCGCGCTGCCACAGCCACCCAGAACCAGCCAGAACGTGCCGAGGAATTCGGCGGACAAGCGTTTACCCATGCTCATGTGTTGCACTCCTTTGACGGTCTAAAGTGTGATTTATGTCACATTTCAGTGATCAGCGGGTGACTGTAGCGTCAACGCCGGGTGCAGAGATACACCCTCGGATGTGTGCAACACGCGATGTTCAGTACTGCGGCAGCGGGATGAATTCCTTGTCATCGCCGGGGATGGTGCCGAAGCGGCCGGCTTCCCAATCGTGCTTGGCCTGTTCGATGCGCTCCTTGGAGCTGGAGACGAAGTTCCACCACAGGTGGCGCGGGCCATCCAGCGGTTCGCCACCGAACAGCATCGCCTTCACCGGCGTCTTCGCACGCAGGCGGCCGACCGCACCGGCTTCGGGAATCACCAGGTGCTGGGCGGGAATATCCACGCCATCCAGCTGCGCCTGGCCTTCGAGAATGTACAGCGCACGCTCGCGGTGGCCATTGTCGATGTCGATTTCCGCATCCGGATCGAGGTCGATCGCCACGTTGAGGGTGTCGGCGAACACCTTGACCGGGGACTCCTCGCCGTAGGCGCGGCCGGCGATGACGCGCAGCCAGGCGCCATTGCGGCGCTGCTCAGGCAACGTGGCGGCAGCATGGTGATAGAACGCCGGTTCGATTTCCTCATGCGACTTCGGCAACGCTACCCAGGTCTGCATGCCGTGGATGGGGTTGTCGTGCGTGCGGTCCGGCGGCGGCGTGCGTTCGGAATGGGCGATGCCACGACCGGCAGTCATCCAGTTGACGTCGCCGGGCCGGATCACCTGGTCCGAGCCCAGTGTGTCGCGGTGGCCGATCGCACCGGACCACAGGTAGGTGACGGTGGCCAGACCGATGTGCGGATGCGGGCGCACGTCGATGGCGGTGCCGGGGTGCATGAGTGCCGGTCCCATCTGGTCGACGAACACGAACGAGCCGATGCTGCGGGCCTGCAGGGTAGGGACGGCACGGCGGACTTCGAGGCCGCCGATGTCGTGCACGCGCGGGGCGATGATGGTGGTCATGCGGGCGTTCTCGCTGGCAGGGATCAGGTGATCAGCATGGCATGCAGGGGTGATGGTGGCATTCCCCGTTCGGGTAACAGGTTGTTCCAGCCAACGGCGCAGCCCCTCGTGGCTGTTGGTTGGTTGCGTAGAGCGAAAAGCCGCGCTTGGCCGGGCGGAATGGGTTAGCGGGGGACGCCGTGAATCCATCCCTGGAGGCTTAGCCGCGGCATCCATGCCGCGGATACCCCCGCGAACCCATTCCGCCCGACCTTTGACAGTTTCCGGGCGCATCAGCCACGGAAAAGAAAAAAGAAAATCAAAATCAAACGCCGGTCGCTTCGCTCGCATCCACGCATGGCGTGGACCAAGCGTGTCGACCAAGGTCGACACCTACCGCAGACGCAGTTCGCCCACCGTCACCGGAGAACTGTCAAAGGTGGGGCGGGGGGGGGGGGGGGGGGCGCCAGTGCGTCGGGTGGTGGGGCGCCAGCCCCCCCCCACCACGAAAGGTCT
>NZ_JBRRDR010000066.1:0-17151 GCF_056759755.1 Stenotrophomonas sp. STEN046 | reverse complement strand
CACCCGGTCGCCCCTGCCGCCCCCCGCCGCAAGGGGGGCCCGCCCGGCCCGGCGCGCCGCCCAGGCCCCGCCGCTACCCCGGCGTGCGCGCCAACCAAGGTTGGCGTCTACCAGGTAATCCCCGTTACACGCCGGCGGCGCGCTTCCAGAATGCCTGCACCAGCGGCGGCCACTTGCCGGCGCAGCCCAGCGCGCGGCCGCGCGCCAGGGTCAGATGCATCTCGTCGTTGGAGAACAATCGATTGATGGCATCGAAGCTGTAGGCGGCAATCTGGTTGTCGCTGCGGCGTTCGCGCGCCCAGCGCTGCAGCCGCTGAGGCGACAGGCGCGGCTGCCCACGCCGTTCGGCCGACGGTGCCAGCCATTGCTGCAGCGCGGCCACGTCGCGCAGACCGAGGTTGACACCCTGCCCGGCCAGCGGATGCACCACGTGCGCGGCATCACCCAGCGCCAGCACACGGCCGGCTACGTAATGACGGGCCAACTGCCGGCGCAGCGGGAACGCCGCGCGTGGTGACGCCAGGCGCAGCTCGCCCAGGCGTGCAGCGAACGCGCGGGTCAGTTCGCGGTTGAAGGCATCCTCATCGAGGGCCAGCACGCGAGCGGCCTCCTCCTCGGGAAGGGTCCAGACGATCGAGCTGCGGCGCTCGGCCACCGGCAGCAGCGCCAGCGGCCCGGTCGGCAGGAAGCGCTGCCAGGCGGTGGCCTGGTTCGGCAGCTCACTGTCCACGTAGGCCACCACGCCACGCTGCTGGTAGTCGTGTCGCTGCACCTCGATCCCGGCCAGCGCGCGCAGCGTCGATTCAGCACCATCCGCGGCGACGGCCAGCGCAGCTTCGATGCGACGCCCATCATCCAGACGCAGGCGCACGCCGTGTTCGTCCTGCTCCAATGCCTCGACCCGCGCGGGGCAATGCAGTTCCACGCCGGCGGCCGGCAGCGCCGCCCACAGTCGGTCCTGCAGCAACCCGTTCTCGACGATATAGCCGAGTTCGCGGCGGCCAAAGCGATCGGCATCGAACAGCAGGTCATCACCACCTGCCGCATCCCACACCTGCATGCGCCGGTAGGGCCACGCGCGCGCCTGCGCGATCGCGGGCCACACGCCCAGGCGCTGCAGCAGCTGTACGTTGTCAGCGGCAAAGGCGAACACGCGCAGGTCCGGCTGTGCGGCCTGCCACGGTGCCGGCTCGCGCCCTTCCACCAGCGCCACCGAGAGGCCTGCTTCGGCCAGGGCCAGCGCACAGGCGGCACCCACCACGCCGCCGCCAACGATGGCCACGTCCAACCGGGCACGCCGGTTCATGCGGCTTCTCCGCGGCACAGGCGCGGCACGTCGCCGCGGAAACCCATCGCGCCCCCGACCAGCATCGACTGCACCGATGCACGCTGCGCGGCAACCAGGCCCAGGCTGCGCAGCGGGCGCAGCAGCGGTGCCGGGTTGCTGGTCAACCGGGCCAGGCCGCCGGAGAAGGCGACCGTCTGCCGGCGATCCTCTTCGCGGCGGGCCACGTAGGACTGCAGCAGCGCATCAGCGCCAGCATCGTCGTGCGTTTCTTCCAGCAGTTCGGCCAGCGTCAATGCGTCGCGCAGGCCCAGGTTGAAGCCCTGCGCCCCGAGCGGATGGATGGTCTGTGCGGCATTGCCGAGCAGCACCGTGCGTTCACCCACCAACGCGCGTGCCAGCACCTGGATCAGCGGATAAGCGCTGCGCGCGCCGGAATCAAGCAGGCGCCCGGCACGCCAACCGATGGCGCCCTGCAGCCGCTGCAACCAGGCCGCATCATCGAGCGCCATCACCTCGTCGGCCTGCGCGCGGGCGACACCGTGCACGCAGCCGAAGTGGCGGTCGCCACGCGGCAGCAGGGCCGTGGGACCGGTATCGGTGAAGCGCTCCCAAGCGGTGCCATCGGGCGCGCGCTGGCTGCGCACGCGGGCAACGAACAGGGTCTGCTGGAAGTCGTGGCGGTCCACGTCGATGCCCAGCGCCTGGCGCACGCCGCTGGTCGTGCCGTCGGCACCGACCACCAGCCGTGCCTGCAGCACGCGCTCACCGTCATCATCGGCCACATGGACCTGGCGGTAGCCATCAACCACGTCCCCCAGGCCGAGGAACCGCATGGGCCGGTAGCGGCGCAACCGTGGCAGCTCCTGCAGCCGGGCTTCCAGGGCCTGGCCGAAATCCCGCGCGACCACCACCTGGCCAAACCACGGCCTGTCGTAATCGGCCGCATCGAGCTGCACACGACCAAAGTCGCCGGCACGGCTGACATGGATGCGGCGGATCGGGCCGGGCGCCATCGACAGCTTCTGCATGACCCCCAGGGCGGTGAGTGCATTGACCGTGGCCGCGGCAAAGCTGAGATTGCGCTGGTCGAACACCGCCGGCAGCTCGCCGGCCGGGCTGGCTTCGATCAGGCCTACGTCGCGGCCGATACGGTCCAGGGCGATGGCCAGACTGGCGCCTACCAGGCCGCCACCGACGATCAGCACGTCATGTCGTTCACTCATGGGCTCATGATACGCGCTCGCCGGGCCCGCCTGCGCCGGGCGCCGCGCCGGGCTAGAATGAAAGCTGAATCCGCTCCGGCCCCGCCGTCATGTCCGACTCCGCTCCCCGCGCCTTCGTCCTGTCAGTGCTCGTGCTGTTGCTGGCAGCGACCCGCGTCAACCACTTCGCGGCGATCCCGGACGCCTCCTGGGCCGTGTTCTTCATCGGCGGCTTCTACCTGGCCCGCTGGACCCGCTGGGCGTTCCCGCTGCTGATGGTGTTCGCCGTACTGGTCGACTGGATCGTGATCCGCAGCAGCGGCCTGGATTTCTGGCAGCACTACTGCGTCTCGCCCGGCTACTGGCTGCTGCTGCCTGCGTACTTCACGATGTGGGCCGGTGGCCTGCTGCTGGGGCGCAACTACCAGAGTGCTCGCTGGTCGGTGCTGGGCAAGGGCGCCGTGCTGCTGGTGGCATCGGTGGCGCTGTGCCACCTGCTGGCACAAGGCGGCTTCTACTGGACCAGCCAGAACGTGGCCGAGCCGACCGTGGCCGGCTGGGCGCAGAACTACGCACAGTGGTTCGGCCCCTACCTGCGCACCACCGCGACCTACGTGACCCTGGCCGCCGCACTGCAGCTGGCGGTGGAACAGGTGCGCAAGCTCCTGCAGGCCCGCCGCGACATCCACCACTGAGCCGCGCCATGGGTCATCGCCTTTCGCGCATCTATACCCGTACCGGCGACGACGGCAGCACCGGCCTGGGCGATGGCAGCCGGGTCGGCAAGGACGACCTGCGTGTCGCCTCCTATGGCACCGTCGATGAGGCCAATGCCGCGCTGGGCCTGCTGCTGGCTGCGCCCCTGCCGGAGGATGTCCGCGCGCTGGTCGTGCATCTGCAGCACCAGTTGTTCGACCTGGGTGCCGAACTCTGCGTCCCCGGCCATGCTGCGATCCATGCCGCCGACGTATCGGCGCTGGAACAGCAGCTGGACCAGTACAACGCCAACCTGCCGATGCTGAAGGAGTTCATCCTGCCGGCCGGTGGCGAGGCCGCCGCACGCTGCCACCTGGCACGCACCATCGTCCGCCGCGCCGAACGCGAGACGGTGGCCCTTGCCCGTGTTGAAGCCGTGCGCAGCGAAGCGCTGCAGTACCTCAACCGGCTGTCGGACCTGCTGTTCGTGCTGGCCCGTGTGCTGGCCCGCGCCGACGGCCATGGCGAGGCGCTGTGGCAGCCACAGCACCGCCAGCGCTGAGCCTGCCATGCTGGTCTTCTCACATCCCGCCTGCCTGCTGCATGACCCCGGCCCCGGCCACCCTGAATGCCCGCAACGCCTGCAGGTGGTGCTCGACGCCCTGCAGCAGGCCTTTCCCGGGCAGCTGGAGTGGCGCCAGGCAGCGCCGGCCAAGTTCGGCGAACTGAGCCGGGTCCACGACAGCGCGCTGCTCGATTTCGTGCTGCAGCCGCAGACCGTGCCGCTGCGGCAACTGGATATGGACACCTGGACCTCGCCGGGTTCAGCCAGCGCGGCGGTGCACGCCGCCGGCGCCGGCGTGGCCGCCGTCGATGCGGTGATGCTGGGTGAAGACCCGTTGGCCTTCTGCGCGGTGCGCCCGCCCGGTCACCACGCCACCAGCAGCACGGCGATGGGCTTCTGCCTGCTCAACAACATCGCCATCGCGGCCGCCTACGCCCGCGATCGCCACGGCCTGGAGCGGATCGCGGTGGTCGACTTCGATGTCCATCATGGCAACGGCACCCAGGACATCTTCCAGCACGACGCGCGTGTGTCGTACTACAGCACCCACCAGGCCGGCCTGTTCCCCAATTCCGGCCTGCGCCGTGACCGTGGCGCCGGCAACCTGATGAACATCCTGCTGCCACCCGGCAGTGGCAGTTTCCGCTTCCGCAACGTCTGGGCCGACGAGATGCTGCCGGCCATCGACGATTTCCGCCCCCAGCTGCTGCTGATCTCGGCAGGTTTCGACGCCCACCTGCGCGATCCACAGGCCGACCTGATGCTGGAGACCGACGATTTCGCCTGGATCACCACCGAGCTGCACGCCCTGGCGCGCCGCCACGGGGCCGGGCGGGTGGTATCGATGCTGGAGGGCGGATACGACCTGCCAGCCTTGGCCGAGTGCAGTGTGGCCCACGTGCAGGCACTGATCGGCGCCGCTTCGGAGCATGTGCCTGGATGAACCCGAACCGGCGATCCCCGGGCGCCTTCATTGCCCCTATGCAAGGGATGGGGCAAGCTACCGTCCGTTTTCGCCCGAATCCGAACCGCGTGCGCCGAGCCCTCCGCCTGCTTCCCCTGCCCCTGAGCATCGCCGTCTGCCTTCCGGCATGGGCTGATGACAAACCGCTCAACTGGGGCCTGTGCCCGGCCACCGACGTGATCCCTGCGTTCGCCGACGCGCCGACGCCCGTTCCCGGCCAGGACAAGGCGGCCGCCAGCGCAGCGCGCGAACAGCAGCCGACCGACATTGAAGGCGACCAGTTGCTGGGCACCACCACCGTGCCGCAGTACCAGGGCAACGTGGCACTGCGCAAGGGCGACCAGTTCGTCGGAACCGACAAGCTCAGCTTCGACACCGAGAGCGGCAACTACGTGGCTGACGGCAATGTCCGCTACCAGGATGCCTCGATCCGGATGGTCGCCAAGCGCGCCGAAGGCAACCAGGAAAGCGACACCCACAAGATCACCGACATCCAGTACCAGCTGGTGTCGCGCCGCGGCAATGGCGAAGCCGAGTCGGTGGACCTGCAGGGTGCGGTCGGGCAGATGCACCGCTCCACCTACACCACCTGCGACCCGTCGCAGCCGGTGTGGAAGCTGACGGCGCCGGAGATCGAAGTCGACAACGACGAAGGCTTCGGTACCGCCCGCAATGCCGTGCTGCGCATCGGCAAGGTGCCGATCCTGTGGGCGCCGTATTTCAAGTTCCCCATCGATGACCGCCGCAAGACCGGCCTGCTGTTCCCGCAGCTGGGCATGTCCGGGCGCAACGGCTTCGATTACGCACAGCCGATCTACTTCAACCTGGCGCCGAACTACGACGACACGCTGACCCCGCGCTACATGAGCCAGCGCGGCCTGATGCTCGACAACGAGTTCCGCTACCTCTACAACGGCGGTCGCGGCGAACTGCTGACCGCGTTCATGCCCAACGACAAGCTGCGCGACCGTGACCGCGGCCGGGTGATGTTCGGCGGCTACCACAACGTCAACAGCCACTGGCAGGCCCGCGCCAACCTGGCCTGGGTCAGCGACGAACGCTATGTGGAAGACTTCGCCAACCGCCTGGTGGGGGTCACCGCCTCGAACCTGCAGAGCACGATCGGCCTGTACGGCACCGGCAAGAACTGGACGGCCGGCATCATGGCCGACCGCTGGCAGCTGACCGACTACACCCTCAACGAGAGCGCGCTGGCCTACAACCGCCAGCCGCGCCTGTACTTCAACTGGGACAAGCCGCTGCTGCCGTGGCTGGAGACCGGCGTCTACGCCGAGGCCGTGCGCTTCACCCACGACGACATCAACTTCAAGTACGGCGCCGACGCGGAGCCTGACCTCCAGTACACCCGCAATGGAGATCGTTGGACCGACGGCATCGGTGTCAGCGGCGGTTCGCGACTGGACCTGAAACCGTACGTGTCGTTCCCGATCAGCGGCGCGGCCTGGTATGTCACACCGACCCTGGCCTACCGCTATACGGGTTACCAGCTGGACCGTGGCCTGGTGGATGGGGTGAGGGGCATCCAGGCTCAGATCCTGCGCTCGCAGGGCATCGACCCGGCCACCGCCACGCCGGAGCAGCTGCGCGGCAACACCTCGCCCAGCCGCAGCCTGCCGATCGCCAGCCTGGACGCCGGCCTGTTCTTCGATCGTGAGACGAAGATCGGCGGCAAGTCGTTCCTGCAGACCCTGGAGCCGCGCCTGTTCTACCTGCGCACGCCCTACCGCAACCAGGACGAGCTGCCGATCTTCGATACCCGCGATTTCACCTTCAGCTGGGGCCAGCTGTTCCGCGATTCGCGCTATACCGGCGCCGATCGCCAGAACGATGCCAACCAGCTGACCATGGCGCTGAGCACCCGCTTCATCGACCAGACCACCGGCAAGGAGCGCTTCTCGGCCTCCATCGGCCAGATCCAGTACTTCGACGAGTCGCGGGTGACCGTGACGCCTGGCGGCGCGCCGGTGGAAAAGGGCAAGTCGGCCTGGATCGCCGATGCCAACTACATGATCAACGACCGCTGGACCCTGGGTGGCACCTACCAGTGGGACCCCAAGTACAAGCGCGAGGATCTGGCCAGCGTCCGCGCCCGTTACCTGATGTCCAACGACGGCGTGGTCAACCTGACCTACCGTTACCGCATCAATTCCGGCGCCCCGGCCACTGCCAACAAGCATGACCGCACCCTGCTGGAACAGGCCGACCTGTCGTTCCTGTACCCGCTGAACGAGCGCTGGAGCCTGGTCGGCCGCTATTACTACTCGCTGCAGGACAAGGAACCGCTGGAAATCATCGGTGGCGTGCAGTGGGACAGCTGCTGCCTGGCCGTACGCGCGGTGGCCCGCCGCTACGTGCGCAACCGCGAAGGTGAAATGAACAACTCCATCCAGCTCGAGTTTGTGCTCAAGGGCTTGAGCTCCCTCGGCCAGGACACGGACCGCACTTTGCGCCGTGCTATCCTCGGCTACAACCGTGACGACCTCTATCTCGTGCCGCCCAGCAACACCGGAGCGGCCCGCGATGACTACGATCCGAATCAGATCCCATGACCAAGAGCTTCCCCGTTCTCCTCGCATCGCTTCTGGCGGTGTCCAGCGTGTCCGCCCCCCTGCAGGTTCTCGCGCAGGCGGCCCAGCCGTTGGATCGCATCGCTGCTGTCGTCGATGAGGACGTGATCCTGCAGAGCGAGCTCCAGCGTGCGATCGCCAACATCAAGGCGCAGTACGCCGGTCGCGAGGCCCAGCTGCCGCCGGACGATGTGCTCAGCCGCCAGGTGCTCGAGCGCCTGGTGCTGGTCAAACTGCAGGTGGCCCGCGCGCAGAGCAGCGGTATCCATGTCGGCGACCAGGAACTGACCCAGGCGATGAACGCGATCGCCCAGCAGAACGGCTCGACCCTGGATGCCCTGCGTCAGCGCCTGGCCAATGACGGCATCGACTTCAACGATTTCCGCGCCTCGGTGCGTGACGAGATCACCGTGCAGCGCCTGCGCCAGAGCTTCGCGCAGAGCCGCATCAGCGTCAGCGAAGGCGAGGTCGATGCTGCCCTGAAGCAGCAGGCCGATGCCGGCAACCAGTTCCATCTGGCCCACATCCTGGTGGCCCTGCCCGACGGCGCAACTGCCGAGCAGATTGCCACCGGCGAGAAGAAGGCCGATGGCGTGAAGGCCCTGCTGGACAAGGGTGAGCTGGACTTCAATGCGGCGGCCGTGCGTTATTCGGACAGCCCCAACGCACTGGAAGGCGGCGACCTTGGCTGGCGCACGCTGGATGAAATCCCGGCGGCATTCGCGCAGACGATGCAGCAGATGAAGCCCGGCGAAGTGGTCGGTCCGATCCGTGGCCCGAGCGGCTTCCAGCTGCTGAAGCTGGTGGAAGTGCGTGACGCCACTGCTGCGGCCGGCGCCCACACGGTCACCGAATACCACGGCCGCCACATCCTGGTGCGCGTGGACGATTCGCAGTCCGAAGCAGCCGCCAAGGCCAAGATCGATACCCTGCGTGCCCGCGTTGTCGGCGGTGCCGACTTCCAGCAGGTGGCCAAGGAATCGTCCGAGGACACCAACAGCAAGGGCCAGGGCGGTGATCTGGGCTGGTTCCCGGCTGACGCGTTCGGCCCGGCCTTCGGCCAGCAGGTCGAAGGCATCCAGGACGGCGGCGTCAGCCAGCCGTTCCGTACCGATGCCGGCTGGCACATCGTGCAGCGCGTGGCCACCCGCCAGACCGACGTGGGCAGCAACAACCAGCGTGCCCAGGTGCGCGAGACGATTGGCCGCCGCAAGCTGGAAGACGAGTACAACCGCTTCCTGCAGGAACTGCGTGGCGAAGCCTTCGTCAGCTTCCGCAGCGGCGACCGGGCGGAGAATACCGCCACGCCTCCGCAGTCCTGAGCCATGCTCCCCGAGCTCGCTCTGGTACCGGGCGAGCCCGCCGGGATCGGCCCGGAACTGTGTGTCCGACTGGTCCAGCAGCCGCGCGATGATTGCCGGCTGCTGGCATTCGCCGACCCGGACACACTACGCGCGGCCGCTGCCGCGCTGGATCTCCCCCTGCAACTGCTGCCCGAGGACGCGCCTGCCCGCGTCCCCGGCGACCTGCGCCTGCGCGCCGTTGCCAATCCCACGCCCAGTCGCTTCGGCCACACCGATCCTGCCAATGCAGGCGCCGTGATCGGTGCCCTGCTTGCGGCCGGCCAGGCCTGCCTGTCCGGCGAACTGCACGGCGTGGTCACCGGTCCGGTGCACAAGGCGGTCATCAACCAGGGCGGCATCGCCTACAGCGGCACCACCGAACTGCTGGCCGACCAGGCCGGGGTGAAGGTGGTGATGATGCTGGCCAACGACATCGTCCGCGTCGCCCTGGCCACCACCCACCTGCCCTTGCGCGAGGTGGCCGATGCGATCACCGCGCCCAGCCTGGAACACACCCTGCGTACCGTGCATGCGGCGCTGTCGCGGGAATTCGGCTTGGCCGCACCCCGCATCGCGGTGCTGGGCCTGAACCCGCATGCCGGCGAAGACGGCCACCTCGGCCGCGAGGAACTGGATCTGGTCATCCCGCTGCTGCAGCGCCTGCGCGGCGAAGGCATGGACCTGATCGGCCCGTTGCCGGCCGATACGGCGTTCCTGCCGGCCAAGCTGGTCGGCTTCGACACCGTGCTGGCGATGTACCACGACCAGGGCCTGCCGGTGCTGAAGTATTCCGGCTTCGAGCAGGCGGTGAACCTGACCCTGGGCCTGCCCTACCCGCGCGTGGCGGTGGATCACGGCACCGCGCTGGATCTGGCCGGGCGTGGCATTGCCGATCCTTCCAGCCTGCAGGCCGCCACGACGCTGTGTGCGCGGCTGGCGCGGCAACGTACACTGAGCACATGACTTCCCCGCATTCCCCCTCCGGCCCGGTGTTTTCCGCCCCGGCCAAGAAGCAGCTCGGCCAGCACTTCCTTGCCGACCGCTACTACATCGACAAGATCGTGATGGCGGTCAATCCCAGGGACGGCGACCGTCTGGTCGAGATCGGCCCGGGCCAGGGTGCGATCACCCTGCCGCTGCTGCGCGTGCACCCGAAGCTGACGGTGATCGAGTTCGACCGCGACCTGATCGCGCCGCTGACCGCCGCCGCCGAACCACTGGGCGAGCTGACCATCGTCCACCGCGACGTGCTGCGGGTGGACTTCACCGAACTGGCCGCCGGCCAGCCGATCCGCCTGGTCGGCAACCTGCCCTACAACATTTCCTCGCCGATCCTGTTCCATGCACTTGAACATGCCCCGGTGATCTCGGACATGCATTTCATGCTGCAGAAGGAAGTGGTCGACCGCATGGCCGCCGGCCCCGGCAGCAAGGTGTTCGGCCGTCTGAGCGTGATGCTGCAGGCGTACTGCGAGGTGACCTCGCTGTTCGTGGTGCCGCCGGGCGCGTTCCGGCCGCCGCCGAAGGTCGATTCGGCCGTGGTGCGGCTGGTGCCGCGCGACCCGGCCACGATCAACATCAACGACCACAAGCGCTTCGCCGAGGTGGTCAAGGCCGCCTTCGGGCAACGCCGCAAGACCCTGCGCAACGCCCTGAACAACGTGGTCAACGCCGAGCAGTTCGCTGCCGCCGGCGTGCGCCCCGATGCCCGCGCCGAACAGCTGGATGTGGCTGAATTCATCGCTTTGGCCAATGCCACCTGATTACACTGCCGGTATGGAAGACGCTGACGTTTACGCCATCTCCGTCGAAGTCGCACCGCGCTTCCTCGACGATCAATCCGCGCCGGAAGACGGCCGCTATGCGTTCGCCTATACGATCCGCATCCACAACCAGGGGCGGGTTGCCGCACGCCTGGTCGCACGCCATTGGCGCATCACCGATGCCAATGGCCGTGTGGAGCATGTCGATGGTGATGGGGTGATCGGCGAGCAGCCGCGTCTGCGTCCGGGTGAAGACTACCGTTACACCTCCGGTGTCATGCTTGGAACTGAACACGGCACGATGCAGGGCCACTACGACATGGTGGCCGACGATGGCACTGAATTTGCCGCGCCGGTCGCACCTTTCGTGCTGGCCATCCCGCGCACCCTGCACTGACACGGAGGCCGAACGATGAGCGTATGGGCGATCGGCGACCTGCAGGGCTGCTATGACGTAACCCAGCGACTGCTGGAGAAAATCCGCTTCGATCCGGCGCAGGACACCCTGTGGTTCTGCGGCGATCTGGTCAACCGCGGCGGGCAGTCGCTGGAGACCCTGCGCTTGGTGCATTCGCTGCGCGAACACAGCGTGGTGGTGCTCGGCAACCATGATCTTTCGCTGCTGGCCGTTGGCGCGCGCACCGAAGAAGAACAGCGCAAGGTCAATCCGGACCTGCTGCGCATCGTGCAGGCCGAAGACCGCGACGTGCTGCTGGACTGGTTGCGCCTGCAGAAGCTGGTGCACGTGGATCGCGAGCTGGGCTGGATGATGGTGCATGCCGGCCTGGCGCCGAAGTGGACCACGCAGATGGCCGAAAAGCACGCCGCCGAAGTCGAAGTGCAGCTGCACGGCGCCGGCTATCGCAAGCTGTTCCGCAACATGTACGGCGACAAGCCAAGCTGGGCACCCAACCTGACCGGCTACGAACGCTCGCGCGCGATCATCAACGTGCTCACCCGCATGCGCTACTGCACCTCGCGTGGCCGCATCGGCATCGAGGACAAGGGCACGCCGGGCACCCAGGAACAAGGGTTGTACCCCTGGTTCGAAGTGCCGGGCCGGGTGGAACGCGACCTGAAAGTGGTCTGTGGCCATTGGTCGGCGCTGGGCCTGACCATCACCCAGGGCATCCATGCCATCGACACCGGTGCAGTGTGGGGCGGCAAGCTCACGGCGATCCAGCTGGACACCGATGAGCTGCGCGTCGTGCAGGTGCCGGGCCGCGATGTGCCGGCGCCGGTCGCCAATGCGCGGCCGCCAGCGCGGCCGGCACATGAGCGTGCAGCAGCAGGCCCCGGCAGGGAAACCGCCCCGGCCAACAACACCGCAGGTGCCAGTGCACCTGGCAGCCGCCCACGTCGACGCCGTCGTCGTGGCGGTGGCGGTGGCGGTGGCAACAACAACGGCGCGCCGCCGACCGCATGAAACCGGGTAACCACGCACCATGGACGGTGCTGCTGCTGACGCTGGCCCTGGCCAGCGGCTGCCAGCCGACGTCGCCGCCTGCCAATACCAGCGAGGACGCTGCCCCGGCTCCGGCTACCGTTGCCGCACCCACACCCTCACTACCGCTGGTCGCCGCCGCACGTGACCAGATCGGGGTGACCGTGCGTTACGACCCGGCCTATCAGGTACTGCCCTACCCCGGCGGCGACGTACCCATCGACCGGGGCGTGTGCACCGACGTGGTGGTACGCGCCCTGCGTACCCAGGGACTGGACCTGCAGGCCCGTGTGCATGAAGACATGCGCACTGACTTCAGTGCCTATCCGCCCCTCTGGGGCCTGTCCCGGCCTGACCGGAACATCGACCATCGGCGCGTGCCCAACCTGATGCGCTGGTTTGAACGTCAGCGATGGCAGCAGCCGATCAGTAACCGCGCAGTCGACTTCAGCGCCGGCGATATCGTGGCCTGGAAGCTCAACGGCAATGGATTGCTGCATGTGGGCATCGTGTCCGACCGGCGCCTGGCTGACGGCACGCCGCTGGTGCTGCACAACATCGCCCGCGGCACCCGCGAGGAGAATCTGCTGTTCCAGCATACGATCATCGGGCATTACCGGATGCCGTAGGCAGTATCGGGACGGGGCCGCGAGCGCCGCCCCGGTAGAGTCGACTGTTGGTCGACCATCGCGCGCAGCGCGGGTTTTTCCGTCATCTGATCGAAGAGCAGTCGACTGACAGTCGACTCTACCCAACGGCATCGGGACGATCAGCGGCGCACGTAGTGCACGAAGCGGAACGCGTAGGTGTGGCGCTCATCGGCCGGATGCGGCTCGCTGCTCACTTCCTGCCAGTCACCCGCATCCACTTCGGGGAAATGGGTATCGGCCGGCACTTCGGCATCGACCCAGGTGAGGTACAGGTCGCTGGCCTGGTCCAGCAGCTGGCGGAAGATCTCGCCGCCGCCGATGATGCACAACTCGCTGGCGCCCTCGCCTGCGGCAATCGCCTTCGCTTCGTCCAGCGACGCCACCGCACGCATGCCCTCGAACGGCACCTGGCCGCTGCGGGTCAGTACCAGATTGGTCCGCCCCGGCAGCACACGACCGATCGATTCGGCGGTCTTGCGGCCCATCAGGATCGGCTTGCCCAGGGTCAGCGCCTTGAAGTGCTTGAAATCGTCCGGCAGATGCCAGGGCATGGCATTGCCCTGGCCGATGCCACGGTTGCGGTCCAGCGCCACCACCATCGAAAGTTTCATTGCACTCACACCGCCACCGGCGCCTTGATCGCCGCATGCGGGTCGTAGCCCTCGATGCGGATGTCATCGAACTGGAAGCCGAACAGGTCGGTCACTTCCGGATTCAACCACAGCGTCGGCAGCGCGCGCGGTTCACGCGAAAGCTGCTCGCGGGCCTGCTCGAAGTGGTTCGAATACAGGTGCGCGTCGCCCAGCGTGTGCACGAAGTCGCCCACGCCCAGGCCGGTGGCCTGCGCCACCATGTGGGTCAGCAGCGCGTAGCTGGCGATGTTGAACGGCACGCCGAGGAAGATGTCGCCGCTGCGCTGGTACAGCTGGCAGCTGAGCTTGCCGTCCACCACGTAGAACTGGAACAGGTTGTGGCATGGCATCAGCGCCATCTGCGAGAGCTCGCCGACGTTCCAGGCGCTGACCACCAGCCGCCGCGAATCCGGGTTGCGCTTGATCTCCTCCACCAGCCACTGCATCTGGTCGATCTCACGGCCATCGGCAGTGGCCCAGCTGCGCCACTGCTTGCCGTAGACCGGGCCGAGGTCGCCGTTTTCGTCGGCCCACTCGTCCCAGATCCGTACCTGGTTGTCCTTCAGGTAGCCGATGTTGGTGTCGCCCTTCAGGAACCACAGCAGCTCATGGATGATCGAGCGCAGGTGCAGCTTCTTGGTGGTGACCAGCGGGAAACCGTCGGCCAGGTTGAAGCGCATCTGCCAGCCGAACACACTGCGGGTGCCGGTACCGGTGCGGTCGCTCTTCTCGGCACCGTGTTCAAGCACGTGTGAAAGCAGGTCCAGATAAGCCTTCATGCCTTGCCCTCGGCCACCACCAGCGGCTGCGGCTGCAGCACCGGTGCGCGGCGCGACAGCGCCAGCAGCACCAGGCCGAACACGATGAGCGGCACGCACAGGATCTGGCCCTTGGTCAGCCAGCCGAAGGCCACATAGACGCCGTTGTCGGGCATGCGCACGAACTCCACCGCGAAGCGGAAGATGCCGTACAGCAGCGCGAACAGGCCGCCGATCAGATAGCGATGGCGCGGCTTGGCCGACACCGTCCACAGCACCACGAACATCACCAGCCCTTCCAGCAGTGCTTCGTACAGCTGGGAGGGATGGCGGGCGAACTGATTGAGCGCGCCACTGGCGAACTGCGTCTGCAGGGTGGCGTGGTCAAGCTGGTTCAACGGTGCTGGCAGGCCCGAGGGAAACACCACGCCCCAGCTGCCATCGGTGTACTTGCCCCACAGCTCGGCGCCGATGAAGTTGCCGATGCGGCCAAAGCCCAGGCCCAGCGGCACCAGCGGGGCCATGAAATCCATGGTGTCGAAGAAGTGCAGGCGATGCTTGCGCGACCACCACCAGCAGGCGGCGATGACGCCCAGCAGGCCACCGTGGAAGCTCATGCCGCCATCCCACACCTTGAACAGCAGCAGCGGATTGCTGAGGAAATCGCCCAGCGCGTAGAACAGCATGTAGCCGATGCGACCGCCCAGCACCACGCCCAGCATGGCGTAGAACAGCAGGTCCGAAAAACCGTTGGCGTCCACGCCCGGCAGGCGGCCGTCGGCAATCCGCTTGCGCCCCAGCAGCCAGGCGGCGGTGAAGCCGAGCAGGTACATGATGCCGTACCAGTGCACCTTGATCGGTCCCAGCGAGAGGGCGATGGGGTCGATGTCGTGGAAATAGATCATGAAGGGCGCCTTGCAGGGATTCCAATATTCTAGCGCCGCCCGGGAGCGGCCTCGCAGCGGCCCCGGGTTGCCGCTGTCCCGGGCTTCAGCCGAGGATCTGCGGTGTATCCGGCAGGCCGTCCTGATCGGACCGCGTCGATGCCGGAAAGTGCCCTTCCAGCAGGGTCGAGACCGTATCGATGGCATCACGCAGGGCGGCCACCGGGTCGTGGCCACGCAGGCCCTCGCGCAGATGGGTGCAGACCCGCAGCCATTGTTCGGGGTCAACGCGCCCGTGCAACCCCCGGTCGGCCACGATCTCGATGGCGTGGTCAGCCAGAAGCAGGTAGATCAACACACCGTTGTTGTGCGCGGTGTCCCAGGTGCGCAGCCGGGCAAAGGCATGCTCGGCGGCCTGCCGCGGGGTGACCTTGTGCCACAGCGCATGCAGCGGCAGGTCGGCTTCGACCGCGAACATCACCTGGCCGCCATGGCGCTGTTCTCCAGCGGCAATGGCGTCGGTGATGGCCTGCAGCGCCGGCGGTGGGAATGCCCGTCGCACTGAGGGCGAGAACACATGGCGACACAGACGCTTGATCATCACCAGCCTCCCGAGGCGCCGCCGCCGCCGGAGCGGCCACCACCGCCGCCCCAGCCGCCGCCGCCAAATCCACCACCACCGCCAAAGCCGCCGCCTCCGCCCCAGCTGCCCCCGCCCCAGCCCCCGCCACCGGCGAAGCGCCCCGGATGGCCGGACAGCATCGCCACCACCAGCCCGACCACGCCGGCCAGGCCGCTGGCCAATAGCGTGGAGGTGAACAGGAACGCGGCCATCGCTGCACCGGCACCGCCGAGCAGGCCACGCAGCGGGCGCGGCACCCGCGAAAACACCCCGCGCAGGATGCTGCCGGCGAATACGCCGATGAACAGTGCAACGAGCCAGGTGTCGCCACCGCCATCGGGCTCACGCCCCCGCTGGCTGCTGACCGGCGCCGGCAACGCTTCACCGTCGATGATCTTCACCAGTACGGCAGTGGCCTCGGTGATGCCGCCGGCGTAATCGTTGGCGCGGAAACGCGGCACCAGGTATTCCTGGATGACCCGGTTGGCGATGGCGTCGGGAAGTGCGCCTTCCAGGCCATAGCCCGGTTCGATGCGCACGCGCCGATCGTCCTTGGCCACCACCAGCAGCACACCATCGTCCACGCCCTTGCGGCCGATCTGCCACTGGTCGAACACACGGGTGGTGTACTGGGCGATGTCTTCGGGCTGCGTGGTCGGTACCACCAGCACCTGCAGCTGGCTGCCCTTGCGCTGCTGCAGGTCCAGTGCCTGCTGCACCAGTGCCTGCTTCTGCGTGGCATCCAGGGTGCCGGTGGTATCGACCACCGGCGAATCCAGCGTGGGGATCGGCGCCAGCTGCTGCGCCTGCACCGCCAGCGGCAGCCACAGCAGCAGGGCCAACAGCGCTGCGGTCAGGCGCATCGGTCAGTGGCCCGGAGCCGGCTGCTGCGGCGCGTTGCCGAAATCGACGGCCGGCGCGTTGGAGATCTGCGCTTCGTTTTCCACGCTGAAGTTCGGCTTGGGCTGGTAGCCGAAGATCTTGGCGGTGATCAGCTGCGGGAACGAACGGATGTAGGTGTTGTAGTCCTGCACCTGCTGGATGTAGCGGCCGCGGGCGACGGTGATGCGGTTCTCGGTGCCTTCCAGCTGAGCCTGCAGATCGCGGAAATTCTGGTCGGACTTCAGCACGGGATAGTTTTCAGTCACCACCAGCAATCGCGACAGCGCGCTGCCCAGTTCACCCTGGGCCTGCTGAAACTGCTTGAGCGAGGCTTCGTCGTCGGCGTTGACGTTGATCTGGCCGACCCGCGAGCGGGCGTTGGTGACTTCGGTCAGCACGCGCTCTTCCTGGCTGGCGAAGCCTTTCACGGTCTGCACCAGGTTGGGTACCAGGTCGGCGCGGCGCTTGTACTGGTTGAGCACTTCGGACCAGCTGGCCTTGACCGCTTCGTCTTTCTGCTGGATGGCGTTGTAGCCACAGCCGGACAGCAGGGAAGCCAGCAGCAACAAGGGCAGGACGCGGGTGAACAGGCGCATGGCGGAAGTTCCGGGTGGGCTTGGCGCCGAGCATGCCATGGTTCGCGTTAAAGCCAGCGTGGAGGTCGAGGTTGTCGGCCAACGGGCGCGGCCCCCTCCGCGGTGGGTTGTGTGCTGGTTCTCCGGGGTTGGCCGGGAGGGTGGGTTGGCTGGGGGACGCTGCAAGTACGTCCATGTAAGCTCGGTCGCCGCATCCATGCGGCTCACGCCCCCAGCCAACCCCGCCTTCGACAGTTTCCCGCGATCTGCCGGAACAGCGTCCTGCTCTGGTAGG
>NZ_JBRRDR010000065.1:0-17667 GCF_056759755.1 Stenotrophomonas sp. STEN046 | reverse complement strand
AACATGCCCCGCGCCCTCCGCGGGGGCCCGGGGGGGGGGGGGGGGGCGCGGGGGGGGGGGTACGCTGGGTTGGCCCGTGGGGGGCGGTGGCGCCGGCCGGGGGGGGGGGGGGTTCCCGCCCCGCGGCGGCCACTACTTGCTGCTGACGTACTTCTCGCGGCGGATCTGCGGATTGCCCAGACCGGCCTCCTTCAACAGTTCGGCACAGGCATCGACCATGTCCGGGTTGCCGCACAGGTAGGTGATATCGGTAGCCGGGTCCGGCGTGAAGCCAGCCAGCGCCTGCTGCACGTAGCCATGCTGCACATCCGGGTGCGGCTCGGCCGGCAGCTCGCGCGACAGGCACGGCACATAGCGGAAGTTCGGGTGCTTTTCGGCGAAGCTATAGAAGTCTTCGCTGTACAGCAGCTCGCCCGGCGTGCGCGCGCCCTGCAGCAGCACCACCTGCACGCCGCGCTCGGCCATGGCCGTTTCCAGCAGCGGCAGCATCGACCGGTACGGGGTGACGCCGGTGCCGGTGGCGATCAGCAGATAGCGGCCATTGTGGTCGCCAGGGTTCAGGCAGAACCGGCCGTAGGGGCCCGAGGCGCTGACCTGGCCACCGATGTCCAGGGCCTCGAACAAGGCCGTGGCGGCGCCGCCGGGCACGAAGCTGACAGCGATATCCACCGCTTCGCCCGGGCCCAGCGCGTGGTCATGGATGGTCGCCAGCGAATAGCTGCGCTTGGTTTCGGTGCCGTCGGCGTAGCTGAAATGCACCTGGATGAACTGGCCCGGCTGGAAATCCAGCGGCTGGCCGTCGTCACGTACGAACTGGTAATGGCCGACGGTCGGCGCCAGCATGTGGCGGCCGACCAGCTTGATGGGAAATTGAACAGGCACGGCTTTTCGGGACAGTGTGTAGCCGGGGCAAGCCCTCGGGGTCTTCTATAATAGACCCTCCCCGCCCCTCTCCAGCGCCAGCCCATGGGCGCGAAGGCTTCGAGCTTGGCTTCCCTGAACGATACGGCGCCCGCCCTGCGCGTGCGCGACCTGCGTAAAACCTATGACAACGGCACCCAGGCCCTGAAAGGGGTCTCGCTGGAAGTGGCCCCGGGCGACTTCTTCGCCCTGCTCGGCCCCAACGGCGCCGGCAAGTCGACCCTGATCGGCATCATCAGCTCCCTGGTCAACCTCAGCGAGGGCCAGGTGGAAGTGTTCGGCAGCGACCTGGTGCGCAACCGCAGCGCCACCATGCGCCTGATCGGGCTGGTGCCGCAGGAGATCAACTTCAACCTGTTCGAGAAGCCTTTCGACATCCTGGTGAACTACGCCGGTTTCTATGGCGTGGCGCGCGCGGAAGCCGAGCAGATGGCCGAAGTCGAACTCAAGCGCGCCCACCTGTGGGAAAAGGCGCAGGTGATGAGCCGCACCCTGTCCGGCGGCATGAAGCGCCGGCTGATGATCGCCCGCGCGATGATGACCCGCCCGCGCCTGCTGATCCTGGACGAGCCGACCGCAGGCGTGGACATCGAGATCCGCCGCGACATGTGGCGGGTGCTGAAGGAGATCAACGCCGCTGGCACCACGATCATCCTGACCACCCACTACCTGGAAGAGGCCGAGCACCTGTGCCGCAACCTGGCCATCATCAACCACGGCCAGATCGTCACCCAGGGCCCGATGCGCGAACTGCTGGCCAAGCTTGATGTGGAGGGCTTCCTGCTGGACATCGATGGCGCCCTGCCCGCCCAGCTGCCGGTGATCGAAGGCGCCGTGCTGACGGCCACCGACAGCCACACGCTGGACATCGACATGCCGCGCGCGATGGATCTGAACCGTGTGTTCGAGGCATTGAACGCAGCCGGCATCCGCGTGCGTTCCATGCGTACCAAGAGCAACCGCCTGGAGGAACTGTTCGTGCGCCTCACCGGCAACCAGGAGACGTCCGCATGAGCAGCACCCCGACCCCGGTCCTGACCGACGGCCAGCGCAACCGCATCGCGCTGATGACCATCGTGCGCCGCGAAGTGACACGCATCATGCGCATCTGGGGCCAGACCCTGGTGCCGCCGGCGATCACCATGACCCTGTACTTCCTGATCTTCGGCGGCCTGATCGGCTCGCGCGTAGGCGACATGGGCGGCTACAGCTACATGCAGTTCATCGTGCCCGGCCTGGTGATGATGAGCGTGATCCAGAACAGCTACGGCAACATCAGCTCCTCGTTCTTCGGCGCCAAGTTCGGCCGCCACGTGGAAGAGCTGCTGGTCAGCCCGATGCCGAACTGGGTGATCCTGTGGGGTTACGTGGCCGGTGCGGTGCTGCGCGGCCTGATGGTGGGCGTGATCGTGCTGATCATCGCCATGTTCTTCACCCCGGTGCGCATCCCGCATCCGCTGGTGACGCTGACCACGGTGATCCTGGGCGCCACGATCTTCTCGCTGGCCGGCTTCATCAACGCGGTGTATGCCAAGAAGTTCGATGACGTGGCCATCGTGCCGACCTTCATCCTGACCCCGCTGACCTACCTGGGCGGCGTGTTCTATTCGGTGAAGCTGCTGCCGGAATGGGCCGAGGCGGCGACGCATGCGAACCCGATCTTCTACATGGTCAACGCGTTCCGCTATGGCCTGCTGGGCAGCAGCGATGTGCCGGTGGTGGTGGCCTATGCGCTGATGATCGGTTTCGTGGTGGTGCTGACGGCACTGGCGCTGTGGCTGCTGCGGCGCGGCGTGGGCATGCGCAGCTGAGGGTTGCCTGCAGGGCCTGCGCCCCCTGCACCTTCCGAATCAACCTCAACGGCAACTTCAACGGCAAAAGCAAGAGCTGACTATCCGTGGGATGGCGGGGTGGGTCCGGTTGCGGGGGCCGCTGCAAGTACGTCCATGTAAGCTCGGTCGCCGCATCCATGCGGCTCACGCCCCCGCAACCGGACCCACCCCGCCTTCGACAGGTTCCTGCTGCTGTTGGTAGGTGTCGACCTTGGTCGACACGGTAGATCCACGCCATGCGTGGATGAAGCGTTCCCTGTAGAGCCAAGCCGATGCTTGGCTCTTTTCGTTTCGGATTACGGATAGGCTGTGGTTATGAAGATCACTTCCATTTCGTTGGACAAGGCCGTGTCGGATGGTCCAATCGATGCCTTCAGCCATGTCCTGCTGAGCGATTCGCCCACGCTGGATGAGGTGCTGGGTTGCTTGGCTTCGCTGCAGGCGGCTGATCCCCTTCATCGTCATCTGTGCACGCTCGACGATGTCGACCAGTGCCGCTACACCAGCATGCACGCGTCTGATGACGAACGCATCGCGCTGTACGAGGACGAAGACCCGGCAACACCCGGAGATGCCTGGGTGGCGCGCGGGCGGTTGCTGGCGCATGTGGTCGCGCAGCTCGAGCATTCCTCGCATCGGCTGGAGTGGACCGCGCTGGCGGGCACGTTGATGTGCAGCGACGAGGACATCGAGGCGCTGGTCGCTGCCAATGCGACACCGGATCTCGTCGTCGACGACGTAGTCTGCGTGCAGCAGGTGCCCGTGACCCGTGATGACCTGCTGATCGCCGCCCTGCCCAACGGCTACTTCAGCGCGGACTGGGACATCTTCCAGAACCACGCCCTGATCCGGCACCTTCAGCAGCGATACGACTACCGCCTGTTCGGTCTCGGCGCATCGTGGCTCGGCTTCCAGCGCGACCGCGAACCGTCACCTGCAGAAACGGACGCGTTGGTCGCTGATCTTCAGCGCGTCTACGCTGCCGGAACGCACGACACGTGGGCACAATTGGCTGCAACGCTGGCCAACCGCACCACACTGCTATTGGGCTACACCGAAGACTTCAGCGAACAACTGCCCTGAGCACCGCTCTACACGAGCGAGCGCAGCGAGCGACCCGCTTCCGCTCTTGATCTGTCTTCCGTGGTGGCCGCACCCGGAACATGTCCGTGGCCGGGCGGGTAGGTTGCGCAGGGGCGTGAGCCGCATGGATGCGGCGACCGAGCTTACATGGATGTACTTGCAGCGTCCCCTGCGCGGCCTACCCGCCCGGCCAACCCCAATGAACAGTGCTTTCCGCGAACCACCACAAGGGGCTCAGCCGTTGGCCGCGTTCTCCGGCACAATCGCAGTGGTGAATCCCCCAACTGCGGTGAGCATGCAATGCGTATCCTGATCCTCGGCGCCGGCGGTACCGGCGGCTACTTCGGCGGCCGCCTGGCCCAGGCCGGTGTGGATGTGACCTTCCTGGTGCGTCCCGCCCGTGCCGCACAGCTCGACCGCGACGGCCTGGTCATCCACAGTCCAGTCGGTGACGCCAGCTTCCCGGTGCAGCACGTTACCGCCGAGACGCTGACCGCACTCGCCGCGCGGAAGCCCTTCGATCTGGTCATCCTCAGCTGCAAGGCCTACGACCTGGACAGCTCGATCGACGCCATCGCGCCGGCCGTGGGCGCCGGCACCAGCGTGCTGCCGATCCTCAACGGCCTGCACCACTACAACGCGCTGGATGCCCGTTTCGGCCGCGACGCCGTGCTCGGCGGCCTGTGCTTCATCAGCGCGACCAAGGCGCCCGATGGTGCGGTGCTGCACCTGGGCAAGCCGGCCAAGCTGACCTTCGGCGAACGCGATGGCGGTGCACTGTCCGCTCGCGTGCAGGCTTTCGCCGCAGCGTGCGCACAGGCCAACCTCGACCACCTCGCCAGCGAGCACATCGGCCAGGAGCAATGGATCAAGTACAGCTTCCTGACCGCGCTGGCTGCGGCGACCTGCCTGCTGCGCGCGGACATCGGAACGATCGTCGCTACCGATGACGGCGAGGCCATCGTGCGCGGCCTGTACGACGAATGCCTGGCGGTGGCCGAAGCTGCAGGCGAGCCGGTGCCGGCGGCCGCACAGGACACCGCGCGCGGCACGCTCACCCAGGCCGGCTCGGCACTGAAGGCTTCGATGCTGCGCGACCTGGAAGCCGGCCAGCAGGTGGAGGCGGCACAGATCGTCGGCGACATGCTGGCACGTGCGCGTGCGGCGGATCAGGAAGCCTTGCTGCTGCAGGTGGCCTACAGCAGCCTGCAGGCCTACCAGGCACAGCGCGCGGGCTGATCGTGAGTCGTCCCGCTGCACTGCCGAAACGGGTGCTGATCGTTGGCATGGGCTGGAGCGGACGCGTACTGGCTACGCGCCTGCAGGCGCTGGGCGTGCAGGCGTCAGGCACGGTACGCGATCCGACGGCGGCCGACGACGACGCGCTGCTGCGCCATCGGCTGTGCGCCGATGCAGCCCTCGATGCCAGCCTGCTCGATGCCGTCGCGCAGGCCGAGGCGGTGCTGTGCAGTGTGCCCCCCGATGCCGAGGGTGACCCTGCATTGCGCGTGCTGCGGGCCGCGCTGGCCGCCAGCCCGGCGCTGCGCTGGGTGGGCTATCTGTCTTCGACATCGGTATACGCCGATCGTGAGGGCGGCTGGATCGACCCGCAGAGTGAGGCCGATGCCACCAGCACCGCAGGTGTGCAGCGCCGCCTGGCGGAAACGCAGTGGCGCGCGTTGGCGGAAGCGCGGGGCATCGCATCGGCGGTGTTCCGCCTGCCGGGCCTGTATGGTCCGGGTCGCAACGCGCTGCTGCAGCTGGCACAGGGAAGAGCGCGACATATCGTGCGGCCGGGGCTGGTGTTCAACCGCCTGCATGTCCAGGATCTGGCATCGGTGGTGATTGCCGCGATGCGACGCCCTGTGGTCGATGGCCTGTATCTGCCCAGCGACGACGAACCGGCGCCGCCCCAGGACGTACTGGCCTTTGCCGCGCAGCTGGGTGGTTTCAGCATGCCGCCTGCGGTGGCCTGGGATGATCCCGTGCTGAGCCCGACGCTGCGCCGTTTCTATGAGAGCAGCAAGCGCATCGACAGCCGTGGCACGCGCGAGGCGCTGGAGTGGGCGCCGCAGTTTCCGAGTTACCGCGAAGGGTTGCGCCACCTGCTGGCCGGGATCTGACACGCTGCCGTTGCGCTCGCCGGGCACGGCCCGGCGCTACCGGTGTACGGGGATCTGATACGCCGCGCGGCGTTTCCGCTCAGGCGGCGTCTGGCAGCCGGAAGAACGTACGCGTGGCGGCTGTCGCGTTGGCTGCGGTTACTGCTGCTTCCTCGCCACGGTCACGTGCCAGCTCTTCGACGATATGCGAAAGGAACATCGGCTCGTTGCGGCGGTCCTTCGGCAGCGGCTTCAACGTGCGCGGCAGCAGGTACGGTGCGTCGGTCTCGATCATCAACCGGTTGGCCGGGATGTTCTTCACCAGCTCGCGCAGGTGGCCACCACGGCGCTCGTCGCACAACCAGCCGGTGATGCCGATGTACCAGTCCTGGTCCAGGTAGTCGAACAGTTCCTGGCGCTCCCCTGTAAAGCAGTGCACTACCGCCGGGCCGAGCCTGCCGTCGAAGTTCTTCATCTGCGCCATGAAATCGGCGTGGGCATCGCGCTGGTGCAGGAACAGCGGCTTGCCGTTGTCGGCGGCCAGCTGCAGCTGCCGCTCGAATGCGCGGTGCTGCGCCGGGCGCGGCGAGAAATCACGGAAGTAATCCAGCCCGCATTCGCCCACCGCCACCACCTCGGCATGGGCATGCAGCGCGCGCATCTCCGCATCACATTCGTCGGTGTATTCCACCGCATGGTGCGGGTGCACGCCGGCAGTGGCGTACAGGAAGCCCGGGTGCTGCTGCGCCAGCTGCAGGGCCAGCGGCGAATGCTCGCGGCTGGCACCGGTGATGACCATCTGCACCACGCCGGCCTGGCGCGCGCGGTGCAGCACCGCATCGCGGTCACGGTCGAAGGAGTCGTGGGTAAGGTTGGCGCCGATATCGATCAGGTGCATGCGGGCAGCTATGAGGCAGGTATCGTGCGTAGTGTAGCGGCCCGCGCCTGCGCTTACTGCGGCGTGACCCTTACTGCGGCGTGGGCACCGCCAGCAGGCGCTGCGCCAGTTCGCGTGATATGCCCGCCAGTACGATGCGGTCGCCCTCGCGCACCACGGTGATGAAGGGAAGGCCATCGCGTTGCAAGGTGTCGACCGGCGCCGGGGTCGCGTCGGCGCTGTTGCCCACCCGCACCCGCAGGTACCAGACCTCCGCACACAGCGCGGAAAACTCGGGCAGCACCTCCGGATAGGTGCCACCGCGCCCGACCACCTCGGCATCCTGCAGCAGTGCCAGCAGGCGCGGCAGCAGGTCGCGCTGGTCGCCCGCGTCGGCGACGCCGACCGAAAGACCGAAGTTCTCCGGCGCCTGGCTCATGCTGAACAACGTGGCCGTGGCGCGCGAGCGCGGCAGCACGCTGCTGCGGATCGACAGCAGCCGTGCCTTCCACTGCGCCTCGCTTGCGCCCTGCAGGAACGGCTGCATGTCGCTGGAAAACCGCTGCAGCCAGGCCGTGTACTGCTGGCGCGCCGCGTCCAGCTGCCACGGCGGCAGGGTGCATTGGGCCCCGGCCTGCTGCCGCTGCCAACGCACCGGCAGTTGCACCGCGCCACACTCCCGGCACACCAGCTCACCGTCGGCCACCTGATCGAAGTGCAAGCGGCGGGCCTGCGTGCTGTCGCAGTCATCGCCGTCCAGCAACAGGCTGAAGCCGGCCGTTCCGGTGCAGCGCGGCAGGGTGTTGCTGAGCGGGCCCAGCGTGCTGTGGTTGAACTGGGACAGCCACACGTACGCACGATCGGAGGCCAACTGCAGGCTCGGGTAGATCACTTCGCGCAGGGTGCCATCGGCCACCGCACGCCGGATCGCCGCTTCATTGTCGAGCCCGGCCGGCAGGTAACGCGCTTCCACGCTGGGTTGCAGCAGCATCGCCAGCGGATGGCCGTCGTAGGGCATGCGCAATCCCTCCTCCATCCCATCGGCAGCAGATGGCGGGGCGGCGCTCAGCGCCACGCACGGGGCGCACGTCAGCAGCAGTGACAACAGGCGAAGCAGACGCAACATGCGGTGTTCCAGCAGAAATCGGGCGGCACAGGGAAGCATGGGTATCGCCGGCTGGCAATTGGGCCGCACCCGGACACCGTATCCTTGTCACATGAATCCGCCGATTTTCCCGATCTCCCCGCTGCTGCCCCAGATCCGGCAGCATCTGGCCACGCACCCACGGCTGGTGCTGGAAGCACCGCCGGGTGCCGGCAAGACCACCCAGGTGCCGTTGGCGCTGCTGGATGCCCCGTGGCTGCAGGGGCGGAAGATCATCCTGCTCGAACCGCGCCGGGTCGCCGCGCGCAGCGCGGCACTGTTCATGGCGCGGCAGCTGGGCGAGGACGTGGGCGGCACCGTGGGCTATCGCATCCGCTTCGAGAACAAGGTCTCCGCACGTACCCGCATCGAAGTGGTCACCGAAGGCATCCTCACCCGCATGCTGCAGGATGACCCGATGCTGGAAACGGTCGGCGCGATCCTGTTCGACGAATTCCACGAGCGTCACCTCAGCGGCGATCTCGGCCTGGCGCTGGCGCTGGATGTGCAGTCGCAACTGCGCGAGGACCTGCGCCTGCTGGTGATGTCGGCCACGCTCGATGGCGAGCGCCTGGCCCGTTTCCTGGATGCACCGCGCCTGAGCAGCGAGGGCCGCAGCTACCCGGTGGCCGTCAGTCATTTCCCGGCGCGTCGCGATGAAGCGCTGGAACTGCAGGTACGGCGCGCCGTGCAGCAGGCCTTGAGCGAACACCCGGGTGACCTGCTGGTGTTCCTGCCCGGCCAGCGCGAGATCGCGCGCGTGCAGGCCGGGCTGCTGGAGTCGCTCGACAGTACGGTGGAGGTATTGGCGCTGCATGGCGAGCTGCCGGTGGAACAGCAGGCGCGCGTGCTGCAGGCATCTGCCGATGGCCGCCGCCGCGTGGTGCTGGCCACCAACGTGGCCGAATCCTCGGTCACCCTGCCCGGCGTGCGGGTGGTGATCGACAGTGGCCAGGCGCGCGAACCGCGCTATGACCCCAACAGCGGTTTCACCCGCCTGGACGTGGTGGCCATCGCGCAGGCGTCGGCCGACCAGCGCGCCGGCCGCGCCGGGCGCGTGGCCGAAGGCGTGGCCTGGCGGCTGTGGCCGCAGTCGCAACGGCTGGAGCCGCAGCGCCGTGCAGAGATCGACCAGGTTGAACTGGCGGGGCTGGCGCTGGAGCTGGCCGCCTGGGGCAGCAGCGATCTGCGCTTCCTCGACCCGCCACCGGCCGGGCCGATGGGCGCGGCGCGCGAACTGCTGCAGCGCCTTGGCGCGTTGTCCAGCAGCGGCGCGATCACCGCGCTGGGCCGTCGCGTGCTGGCGCTGGGCACCCATCCGCGGATGGCGGCGATGCTGCTGGCCGCACCCGACGCCCGCGCGCAGTCTCTGGCGGCCGATATCGCCGCATTGCTGGAAGCACGCGACCCGCTGCGCCAGGGCGGCGACGCACTGGCCGCACGCTGGCGTGCGCTGGCGGCATTCCGCAGTGGCCGTGCACCCGGCGATGCCAATCGCAGCGGACTGGCTGCCATCGATGCGGCGGCAAAGCAGTGGCGGCGCCGGCTGCGCTGCGACGCCGCGCCGCCCACCAGCATCGAAGCCCATGCGCTGGGCGACCTGCTGGCGCATGCCTTCCCTGATCGCATCGCGTTCCAGCACCCCAACGACCCGCTGCGCTATCTGCTGGCCAATGGCCGCAGCGCACGGCTGCACGAGTTGAGCGACCTGCGGGGCGAGCCATGGCTGGTTGCCAGTGAACTGCGCTTCGAGGCCCGCGATGCACTGCTGCTGCGCGCCGCGCCGGTGGATGAAGGCTACCTGCGCAGTGCCTGGCCCGAGCGTTTCGTGACCGAAGACGCCGTGCGCTGGGACGACGGGCGCCGTGCGCTGGTCGCGCTGCGCGAGACCCGCTTCGACCGCATCGTGCTGGACAGCCGCTCAGCCGGCCGGGTCGACCCCCAGCATGCCGCAAAGGCATTGACCGAGGCGGTGGCCGAACTCGGTCTGCAGGCATTGCCGTGGACCGACGGCCTGCGTCAGTGGCAGGCGCGGATCGAATCGCTGCGCCGCTGGATGCCGGAACTGGAGCTGCCCGACTGCAGTGATGCACAGCTGATGGCCACGCTCAGCCGCTGGCTGCAACCGGCATTCGCCGGCAGGACACGGCTGGATGCGCTGGACGAATCGAGCTTTGGCGAGGCCCTGAAGTCGCCGCTGGAGTGGTCGCAGCGGCAGCTGATCGAGCGCCACGCGCCCACCCGCATCACGGTGCCGTCCGGGCTGGAACGGCCGATCACCTATGCGCTCGACAGCGAAACCGGCCAGCCGCTGCCGCCGGTGCTGGCGGTGAAGCTGCAGGAACTGTTCGGGCTGGCCGATACGCCACGCATCGCCGATGGCCGGATCGCGCTGACCCTGCACCTGCTGTCGCCCGGCGGCCGCCCGCTGCAGGTCACCCAGGACCTGCGCAATTTCTGGCAGAACACCTATGCCGAGGTGAAGAAGGAGATGAAGGGGCGTTACCCCCGCCACCCGTGGCCGGACGACCCGTGGACGGCGACGGCCACGCACCGGGCCAAGCCGCGCGGGACGTAGCAATTCAGCCGGTAGCGTCGGGCAGGGTCCGGCGCTGGCCGTGTTTCCTGCCTGATCCTGAATGGCTGCGTTAGAGTCACACCCTGTGATGCTGCGACTGACATACCGTTTACGCGCACCACGCGACACTGGACTTCGACCCGAGGCAAAGGACCCCCGCATGAGCAAGCTGACCGTAATCACCGACCGCGCCCTGGAGCGCGCCCTCGACCTGGCCCACAGCGCAGGCGATGGCCTGAAGAGCGCCGGCGGCAGCCTGCGCCACCTCGGCCCACAGGCCAGTGACTGGATCAAGACCGGCGCTGCACTTGGCGCGGTGAAGACCGGCGGCAAGGTTGCCACCAAGTTCGCCCGCCGCAACCCGGCCGTGACCATTGCTGCTGCCGCAGTCGGCGTCGGCCTGCTCGGTTATGCGCTGTATCGCAAGCAGCAGAAGAAGAAGGCCGCCAATGGCCACGTCGTGAATGGTCAGGCGCAGCGCATCAACGCGCGTGACCGTCGCAATAACACCGTGGTCGACGAGCACAGCGACATCGGCAGCGACGCCTGAGTTTCAACGCTGTCAGGACTGGGCCGGCCCGCTTCCTGGTGAAGCGCGCTGGCCCTTTTCTTTGCGGCACCCTGCTCAGCCGATCTGGCGCCACTGCCCCGGCTGCAGGTCGTCCAGCCGGTACGGCCCCATCGCCACCCGTACCAGGCGCAGGGTCGGCAGGTTCACCGCTGCGGTCATCCGCCGCACCTGGCGGTTGCGCCCTTCGCGGAGGGTGATGGCCAGCCAGGTGTCGGGCACCGTCTTGCGGAAGCGCACCGGCGGATCGCGCGCCCACAGCGCCGGCGCCGGATCCAGCCGCTCGATGCCGGCCGGCAGGGTCGGGCCATCGTTCAGTTCAACGCCGTCGCGCAGCTGCTGCAGCTGCGCGTCGCTGGGCGTACCTTCCACCTGCACCCAGTAGGTCTTGTCGGCCTTGTGCTTCGGGTCGGTGAGCTTGTGCGCCAGGGTGCCGTTGTCGGTCAACAACAGCAGGCCTTCGCTGTCATGGTCGAGCCGGCCTGCGGCGTAGACGCGCGGTGGCAGCCCGAACCCGGCCAGGGTCGGCCGCGGCGGCACGCTGCGGTCGGTGAACTGGCAGAGCACGTTGAACGGCTTGTTGAAGGCAATCAGCATCGCGGGTACGGCAGGCGGCGGGCAGGGCATTGTCCCATGCCACGCCGCGGGCCATGCGTTGCTCAGGGCTTGATGAAGCGCAGGGTCATGCGGTCGCTTTCGCCGATCGCCTGGTACTTCGCATCGTCAGCCTTGTCATGCTGGTTGGTCGGCGGCAGGGTCCAGACGCCATTGGGGTGGTCCTTGGTATCGCGCGGGTTGGCGTTGAGCTCGGTGCGGGCATCCAGCTTGAAGCCAGCCGCCTCGGCCATCGCAATCACCTGCTGCTGGCCGACATAGCCGGTGTCATCGGCATCGGCCACATCGGCCTTGGCGCGATGTTCGACCACGCCCAGCACGCCGCCCGGCTTGAGCACGTTGAAGAAGCCCTGGAACATGCCCTGCGCCTGGCCGGCCTTGCGCCAGTTGTGCACATTGCGGAAGGTCAGCACCACATCGGCCGAGTTGGCCGGGCCGAACACCGGCTTGGCCGGGTCGTAGGCCACCACGGCGGTTTTGTCGAACTGCGCCGGCGCAGCGGCGTACTTCTTTTCCAGACTGTCGCGGCTGCGCTGCTGGTAGTCGCGGCCACGGCCTTCGGCCACCGCCTGCGGATCGACCACGGCGGCGATGTAATGCCCCTTGTCACGCAGCAGCGGCGCCAGGATCTCCGAATACCAGCCGTTGCCGGGCGTGATTTCGATGACGGTCTTCTGCGGCGCCACGCCGAAGAAGGCCAGCGACTGCGCAGGATGACGGAAACCGTCGCGTTTGATGTTGGCCGGATCACGGGTGGAGGCCTTCACCGCTGCATCGATGGCCGGCGACACCTGGATCTTTGCCGGTGCCACCGTGGCCGGTGCGGCGAATGCGGGAACAGCGACAAGCAGGGCCGAAGCGAACAGCAAGCGGCAGCCACGCAGGGACGAAGCAGCAATCATCGGGACGGACTCCAGCGGAAGATGCGGCGAGACTAGCAGCCGCCGCGCCGCAGGTGTTCACAAACTGTTAGCCGCCAGCGCAGGGCGGAACACTGTTTTGTGGGTGGCGCCGCAGCGCGGTCACACATCGCGCTCTATCCTGAAGGACTTCCCCCAAGGAGTCCGTGCCCATGACGGCAACCCGCGAACTGGGCCGTTCCGGCCTGCATGTAGCTCCCCTCGCCTTCGGCGGCAACGTGTTTGGCTGGAGCGCAGACGAAAAGGCGAGTTTCGCCCTGCTCGACGCCTTCGTCGATGCCGGCTTCAACCTGGTCGATACCGCCGATGTGTATTCAGCCTGGGTGCCAGGCAACCAGGGCGGCGAATCGGAAACGCTGCTGGGCAAGTGGTTCGCCCGCAGCGGCAAACGCGACCAGGTGGTGCTTGCCACCAAGGTGGCCAAGTGGGCCGAGCGCCCCGGGCTGACCCCGGATAACATCAATGCGGCGGTGGAGGATTCGCTGCGCCGCCTGCAGACCGATGTGATCGACCTGTACCAGGCGCATGAGGATGACGAGTCCACCCCGCTGGAAGCCACGCTGGCTGCGTTCGGCCGCCTGATCGAGGCGGGCAAGGTGCGCGCGATCGGCGCATCGAACTACAGCGCCGCGCGACTGGCCGATGCGTTGAAGGTCTCCAGCGATTACGCCCTGCCGCGCTATGAAACCCTGCAGCCGGAGTACAACCTGTACGACCGCAGCGGTTATGAAACCGAACTGGAACCGCTGGTGCAGCGCGAGCAGATCGGCGTGATCAACTACTACGCGCTGGCCAGTGGCTTCCTCAGCGGCAAGTACCGCACGCCGGACGATGCCGGAAAGAGCGCCGCGCGCGGTGCGACGGTGGTCAAGCGTTATCTGAATCCGCGTGGCCTGCGCATTCTGCAGGCACTGGATGATGTTGCCAGCAAGCACGCGGCAACGGCCGCGCAGATCGCGTTGGCCTGGCAGATCGCGCGGCCGTCCATCACCGCACCGATCGTCAGCGCCACCAGCGTGGAACAGCTGCACGACCTGCTGGCCGCGGCGAACGTCGGCTTGAGCGTGCAGGACGTGGCGCAGCTGGATGCCGCCAGCGTCGAGGGCTGATCGCGCGTCGCTGCACACCCATCCACGCATGGCATGGATCTACCCCGCCCCGGTAGATCCACGCCATGCGTGGATGGCAGATGCCGACCGAGGTCGGCATCTGCCAGGGCAACCCCGCTCAGCGCGGCAGGCTGTCTTCGGCCACCAGCGCATGATGCACGCTGATGCCTGCGCGCACGCCTTCGGCAGCGGCCAGGGTGATGTTGCCCACGGTGGTGGCATCGCCCGCTGCATATACGTTCGCCACCGAGGTCTGCTTCATGGCGTCGACCTCGATCAGCACGCCCAGCGGGCTCTCGGCCAGTGTGCAACCCAACTGCTGCACCAGTGGCGTGGCCATCGACTGCATGGCCGGCACGAACAGCGCACGCTGGGCGATGCGGCGGCCATCGGCCAGCTCCACTTCAAGCCAGGTCGGCTGCTCACCCTGCACGCCCACCACCGGGGTGGTTTCCACCTGCACGCCTCGCTGCTGCATGGCCGCCCGTTCTTCATCGGCGATTGCCTGGCCCTGGCTGAAGAAGGTGACGTTGCCCCAGTCAGCGAACAGCGGTGCCTTGCTGGCAGACATCGGATGACCACCGAGCAGGCCGATGGAACCGCCTCCCACTTCGTAGCCGTGGCAGTACGGGCAGTGCAGCACGGTGCTGCCCCAGCGCTCGGCCAGGCCAGGCAGATCGGGCAGCTGGTCGGCGATGCCAGTGGCCAGCAACAACTTGCGTGCGGTCAGTACCTGTCCATCGGCGGTATGCACTTCCACACCGGTGCTGCGTGCGCTGGCCTGCACGGCGTGACCCTGCACCCAGCGCACCGTCGGATAATCCAGCAGCTGCTGGCGCGCGGTCTTCAACAGATCGGCACCGCTGATGCCGTCCATGCCCAGCACGCCGTGCGAATGGCTGGCGGCGCGGTTGCGCGGCTGACCGGCGTCGATGAGGGTGACCGGGCGGCGCGCACGCGCCAGGATCAGACCGGCGGCGATGCCGGCGTAGCTGCCGCCGACGATGATGACATCAGGATTCATGCTGACCTTCCAGGGAGCGATGGTGGGCGAGATGGCGCGCGAAATCGGCGCCGAGCTGGTCGAGGGTGACGGCCTGCAGGCGTTGTTCGAGCAGGCGCTGCGCTTCGCGCGCGCCGTCCTGCAGGGCCTGGTTGACCAGCTGCTGGATCGGGCACCCGCCCCTGCCCTCGCGGATGCCGACCTGCACCAGCGATGGCGCGCCGACGGCCAGATAGATGTCGTGCAGCGTGATGGTGGCCGCGTCGCGGGCGAGCTGGCTGCCGCCGCCATGGCCGCGCGTGCTGCGCACCAGGCCGGCCTTGTGCATCTGCGCAAGCAGCCGGCGGATGACCACCGGGTGGGTCGGCAGGCAGGTGGCCAGCTGTTCGGAGGTACGCGGCCCGGGCTGGCCGACCAGGTGGGCCATTACATGCAGCGCATCGGAAAGAGGGTTCGCGGATTTCATGTAACTAGACTAGTTACATTTAATCCTGCTGTCGAGGGTGGGGTTTCGTTCCATATGGACACATTTGTCCTATGAAATACATTCTTCACATCCATAAACAGAACGAGAATGTGACAGGCATCGCACTTCAGAGTCCTCAAGGACGGTCGATACCGCATCGCACCCCTTCCGAGAGTTCGCCCCATGAATGCCTCTTCCCATGCGCCGCGGCTGCAGTCGAAGCTGCTCGGTGCCGTTTCTGTTGGTCTGGCCGTTGTCCTGTTGTGTGCCCTGGCGGGGCTGGCGTCGGCCTGGTTGAAGCTGTCCACCGAGGTACCGCCGGAGGTCGCGCACAGCCGCGATGCCGAGCGCCTGCAGCGCGAGTTCCGTGGGCAGGTGCAGGAATGGAAAAACGTGCTGCTGCGCGGCCGTGACGCCGAGCTGCGGCAACGCCATCTGCAGGCGTTCGACAGCGAAGGCCGGATCGTCACTGAACTGGCCAAGGGCCTGGTCGCCAGCCCCGATGCGCGCACGCGTGAGCTGGCGCAGGCGTTCTCCGGCCTGCATGCACAGTTGCAGCAGGACTACCACGCGGCGCTGCAGGCGTTTGCCGAAGCGGATTTCGACCCGGCCGCCGGCGACAGCCTCGTTCGTGGCAAGGACCGTCCGGTGGCGACAGCGCTGGATGCACTGAGCACGCACGCCACCGAAACCGCCGAGGCCGCGCTCGCCGCGCGCTCGCAGGCATCACGACAGACGCTGGTGCTGTGCGCCGCGCTCACCATCGCCGCAGCGGTACTGCTGCTGGCCGGACTGGGCTGGTGGCTGCGGCGCGCGGTGGTGCAGCCGGTGCTGGCGGTGGAAGCGGCCGCACGTGCCGTCGCTGCCGGCGATCTTGCGCATGTGGTGCAGGTGCGCAGCCGCGACGAGATTGGTCGCCTGGCGCAGGCGATGCAGGCCGTGCAGGGCACCCTGCGTGGCGTACTCGACGCCCAGGCCGCGATGGCGCAGGCACATGACGCCGGTACCATCAGCCACCGCATGCAGGCCGATGCCTTTCCCGGTGCCTACGGGAAGATGGTGGCCGACACCAACGCGCTGGTGGACGCCCACATCCAGGTGAAGATGCGCGCGATCGCGATCATGGGACGCTACGCCGTAGGCGACCTGAGCCAGGACATGGAACGCCTGCCCGGCGAGAAGGCGGTGATCACCCAGGCGCTGGATGCGGTGAAATCCAACCTGGGCGCCATCAATGCCGAGATCCGCCGACTGGCCGCAGCGGCGGCCGCAGGCGACTTCAGCCAGCGCGGCGACAGCGCGCGCTTCGAACATGATTTCCGCGCCATGGTGGATGGTTTGAATCAACTGATGCAGACCACCGAGCAGAACCTTGGCGAGGTGTCCACGATGCTGCGCGCGATTGCCGATGGCCGCCTCGGTGCACGCATGCATGGCGATTTCCAGGGGGTGTTCGCGCGCATTGCCGGCGATGCAAACACCACTGCATCGCAGCTGGGCACGATCGTCACCGATATCAAGCAGGCCTCCGGCAGCATCCACACCGCCGCAGCGGAGATCGCCGCCGGCAATACCGATCTTTCCCAGCGTACCGAACAGCAGGCGGCCAACCTGGAAGAAACGGCCGCATCGATGGAAGAACTGACGTCCACCGTGCGCCAGAATGCCGAACACGCACGACAGGCCAACCAGCTGGCCATCGGCGCGCACAGTGTCGCTTCGCAGGGCGGGGAAGTGGTCGGCCAGGTGGTGGCGACGATGGATGCGATCGAGGGGTCGTCGCGGCAGATTGCCGACATCATCAGCGTGATCGACGGCATCGCGTTCCAGACCAACATCCTGGCGCTGAATGCTGCCGTGGAAGCAGCGCGTGCCGGTGAGCAGGGCCGCGGGTTCGCGGTGGTGGCCAGCGAAGTACGCACACTGGCACAGCGTTCGGCAGCCGCCGCCAAGGAGATCAAGACGTTGATCGAAGCGTCGGTGGAACAGGTCGGCCACGGCACGCAGCGTGTGCGCCAGGCCGGCGACACCATGGCCGAGATCGTGGCCTCGGTGCAGCGGGTGACCGACATCATGGCCGAGATTTCCGCCGCCTCGCAGGAGCAGAGCGCCGGCATCGAGCAGGTCAGCCAGACGGTGATCCAGATGGATGGCACCACCCAGCAGAACGCCGCACTGGTGGAAGAGGCCAGCGCCGCCGCACGCAGCCTGGAACAGCAGGCGAACCGGTTGATCGAAGCGGTGGATGTGTTTGATCTGTCGACGATGGGCAGTCCACGCGGCATGGTGGCGCGCGCAGCGTAAGGGTGTCGGTTGCCGGGTAGCGGGCCCCCCCGGGTGCGGGGGCCGCGGGGGGCGGGGCCCCGGGGCGCCCGCCGGCCCCCCGGACGCGCCCCCCGCCGCCCCCCCCCCCCCCCCGCCCCCCCGCGGGGGGGGCCGGGCCGACGGC
>NZ_JBRRDR010000064.1:0-20196 GCF_056759755.1 Stenotrophomonas sp. STEN046 | reverse complement strand
GTTGAGGGGGACGCTGCAAGTACGTCCATGTAAGCTCGGTCGCCGCATCCATGCGGCTCACGCCCCCTCAACCGGACCCACCCCGCCTTCGACAGACTGTCGCGATCTGTCGGAACGGCACCCTGCCCTGGTAGGTGCCGACCTTGGTCGGCACGGATGAATTCATTCAATATCTGACAGATGTGTCGACCAAGGTCGACACCTACCACCAGCCGCGCGTCCCAGTAGATCCACGCCATGCGTGGATGATTCATTCGATATCTGACAGAACAGATGTGCCGACCTACGGTCGGCACCCACCAACAGCCGCGCGGAACCGGTGTGGGGCAGAGCCCCCTCAGTCAGGGGGCGGCCGCCAAGCGGCGGGAGTCTAGGAGCCGGGAAGTGGGGCCCGCGGTTCGCGCAGCGAAGCGTGGGAGCGACAGCGCGCATGCGATGACGCGTACCAGGGCGCAGCCCCGCCAACAAAAAACCCCGCTTGCGCGGGGTTCTCTGCGTGAGGCGTGACGAAACACTTACGGGCGACGCGCCAGCGCTTCCACGTCCTTCGCCTTCGGCAGCAGATCCTGCTTGGTCACGCGCAGGGCGCCGACCGTCAGCATCGGCACCGCCACCAGGATCGAGGACAGCACCACGATCACCGCACCGATCATGTGCGTCTCGGCCAGGCCTTCCATCGAGCTGCCGCCGTACAGGTACAGGGCCAGTGCAGACAGGAAGAACATCACCGCGGTGATCACCGTACGCGACAGCGTCTGGTTGATCGAACGGTTCAACACTTCCATCGGCTCCACGCGCAGGCTGCGGAAGTTCTCGCGGACGCGGTCGAAGACCACGATGATGTCGTTGATCGCAAAGCCCATCACCGACAACAGGCCGGCCAGCACGGTCAGGTCGAACTCACGGCCCAGCAGGGACACGTAAGCCACCGTCACGATCAGGTCGAACATGGCCACGATGCTGGCGGTGACCGCGAACTTCCATTCGAAACGCACTGCGATGTAGATCAGGAAGCCGGCCAGCATGAAGATGGTGGCGTACAGACCATTCTTCGCCAGATCCTTGCCGATCTGCGGACCCACGAACTCGTTGCGCAGCACGGTGGCCTGGTTGTCGGCAGAGGAAACGGCCTTGACCACGGCGGCCGCCGTGGCCTTGTCCTCGGCGGACGCGCCACCGGTACCCGGCGCGTGTTCACCGTGCGGGGCCAGGCGGATCAGCAGGTCGGTGTTGCCACCGACGCTCTGTACCTGGGCGCCGTCGAAGCCGTTCTGCTCAAGCTTGCTGCGGACGTCCTCGACATCCACCGCGTGTTCAAAGCGGGCTTCGATCAGGGTGCCGCCGGTGAAGTCCAGAGCGTAGTTGAAGCCCTTGAAGCCGATGATGCCGATCGAGGCCAGGAACACGATGATCGTGACGACCATCGCGACATGGCGCCAGCGCATGAAGTCGATCTTGGTATCGTTCGGGAGGATGTGCAGCGGAAACAGTTTCATGTGCGTGTCGTCCCGTCAGATGGCCACGTTCTGGAGCTTCTTGCGACGACCGTAGATCAGCGTCGCCAGGGCACGCGATACGGTGATCGCAGTGAACATGGAGGCGAAAATACCGATGATCATGGTCAGCGCGAAGCCCTTCAGCGGACCGGTACCGAATGCGAACAGCGCCACACCGACGATCAGGCCCGTCAGGTTGGCGTCGAGGATGGTGCCCGAGGCTCGCTCGTAACCGGTCACGATTGCGGTCTTGCCCGGCACGCCGGCACGCAGCTCTTCGCGGATACGCTCGTTGATCAGCACGTTGGCATCGACCGACAGGCCGACCGACAACGCCAGACCAGCGAAGCCCGGCAGGGTCATGGTGGCGCCGAACAGCGACATCACCGCCACCACGATCAGCAGGTTGAACAGCATCGCGACCGAGGTGATCAGGCCGAACATGCGGTAGTAGATGGTGAAGAACACCAGGGTGAACATGAACGCGTAGACCACCGCGGTGATACCGTTCTTGACGTTCTCCGCACCCAGGCTCGGGCCGACCACGCGCTCTTCGACGAAGTCCATCGGCGCAGCCAGCGAGCCGGACTTCAGCAGCTTGGCCAGGTCTTCGGCTTCCTTCTTCTGCAGACCAGTGGTCTGGAAGTTCTTGCCGAACACGCCGTTGATGTTGGCCACCGAGATCACTTCCTCGTTGACCTTGAAGCCACGCACTTCCTGGCCATCGACGATGGTCACGGTCGGCACGCGCTCGGTGTAGACCACCGCCATCGGCTTGTTCACGTTGGCGCTGGTGAAATCGAACATGCGCTGGCCACCGACGTTGTTCAGCGTCACGCTGACGGCCGGGGTGCCACTGGTGGAATCGGTCACCGCCTGCGCGGCCACCATCTGGTCACCGGTGACGATCACGCGCTTGTTCAGCAGCACCGGGCCACCGTTGTCACGACGCTGGTACACCTTCGCTTCCGGCGGAATCCGGCCCGAGGCGATGGCGTCCTGCGCATTGCCCTCCACCACGGCCCGGTACTCCAGGGTCGCGGTGGCACCGATCATGCGCTTGGCTTCGGCGGTGTCCTGCACGCCCGGCAGCTGCACCACCACGCGGTCGGCACCCTGGCGCTGGATGATCGGCTCGGACACGCCGAGCTGGTTCACGCGGTTGCGCAGGGTATTGATGTTCTGCTCGATGGCACCGTTGGCGATCTGCGCGATCTCGGCTTCCGGAATGGAGACCGTGATGCGGTTGCCGCTGACGTCATACCCCAGGGTCGGCTGCGCCTTGGCCAGTGCGGCGCGGGCGCGGGTACCGGCATCTTCGCCGGCCGACGGGCTGAGGTTGGCCACGATGGTGTTGTCAGCGCGACGCTCCACCGACTGGTAGGCGATGCGTGCATCACGCAGGGTGCTGCGCACGTCTTCGGTGTAGGCATCCAGGCGCTTGTCGAGGGCGGCCTTCTGGTCGACCTGCAGCACGAAGTGCACACCACCCTGCAGGTCCAGGCCCAGCACCATCGGGCGGCCGCCAAGATTGGCCAGCCAGTCCGGAACGGTGGAGGCCAGGTTCAGGGCAACGGTGTAGTTCTCGCCCACGCTGTCACGCAGCGCATCGCTGGCGGCGGACTGCGACTTCAGGTCCGACAGGCGGACGATCAGGCTGTCCCCTTCCTTTTCTGCGCCGATCGTGGTGACGCCGGCCTTCTTCAGGTCGGCCAGCACACGATCCCGCAGCGCATCGTCGACCTGCCCGCCACGGTTGGCGGTGATCTGGATGGCCGGGTCCTTCTGGTAGATGTTGGGCAGCGCGTACAGCGTGCTGAGCGCCAGTACGATCAGGATGACGACGTACTTCCAGCGTGGAAATTCGAGCATTGCTTGGGTCCCGCGCGGCGCCATCCCCGGCGCCGCGGTTGTGCATCGGAAAGGGAGTGGCTTACTTGGCCGAATCCAGGGTGCCGGTCGGCAGCACGCTGCCCACGGCGCCCTTCTGCACGCGGATGCGCACGTTCTCGGCCACTTCGACGGTGACGAAGTTGTCGCCGATGTCGGTGACCTTGCCGGCAATGCCGCCGTTGGTCAGCACTTCGTCGCCACGCTTGATCTTCTCCAGCATGGACTTGTGTTCCTTCTGCCGCTTCATCTGCGGGCGGATCATCAGGAAGTACATGATGGCGATCAGGATGATCGGGAACAGCAGCGTGGTCAGGCCCATGCCCTGCGGTTGGCCGCCAGCGGCCTGGGCGTGGGCGGCGGGAATCAGGAAGGCAAGCAGGTTCATCGTTGGTCCTTTGGTTGGGCGGCGCTTCGACCGTTTCACGGGCACGAGGTGTCGACCGCGGATCTGGGTCAGCCTTGAAGTATGCCACGGCCCCGGGCGTTCGTCCTTGGGCCGTTTGGCAGGGGGGCTGCGGGTTTACAGGGGCGGCGCTACCGCCCCGCGTGCTGCGTAGAAGGACTCACGGAAGGCCAGGAAGGTTCCCGCCTCGATGGCGGCACGGATATCGGCCATCAGCTTCTCGTAGTAGAAAAGGTTGTGCTGGGTGCCCAGCATCGGCGCCAGCATCTCGTTGCAGCGGTCCAGGTGACGCAGGTAGGAGCGGGTGTAACCGCCGGCACAGGCCACGCAGCCGCAGCCCGGCTCGATCGGGTCCATGTCCCGCGCATACTGTGAATTGCGGATGCGCACGGTCCCGAACGAGGTGAAATAGTGGCCGTTGCGTGCGTTGCGGGTCGGCATCACGCAATCGAACATGTCCACGCCACGTGCGACACCCTCGACCAGATCTTCGGGGCGGCCGACGCCCATCAGGTAGCGCGGGCGGTCGGCAGGCAGTTCGGGGTCCAGGTGGTCGAGCATCGCATTGCGCTCGTCTTCGGGCTCGCCCACGGCCAGGCCGCCGATGGCGTAGCCGTCGAAACCGATCCCCTGCAGGGCCTCGGCCGAGCGGCTGCGCAGGTCGGTATGCACACCACCCTGGACAATGCCGAACAGCGCCGCGTCATTGCCCAGCTCGTCATGCGCATTGCGGCTGCGCTGGGCCCAGCGCAGGCTCAGTTCCATGGAACGACGGGCCACGTCCTCGGTGGCGGGGTACGGCGTGCACTCGTCGAAGATCATCACCACGTCCGAGTCGAGCACCTTCTGGATCTTCATGCTCTCCTCCGGGCCTAGGAACACCCGGGCGCCGTCGGTCGGCGAGGCGAAGGTGACGCCCTGTTCGGTGATCTTGCGGCGATGGGCCAGCGAGAACACCTGGAAGCCGCCGGAGTCGGTCAGGATCGGGCCATCCCAGCGGCAGAAGCCGTGCAGGCCGCCATGGTCGGCAATGATGTCCAGGCCCGGGCGCAGGTACAGGTGGAAGGTGTTGCCGAGGATGATCTCGGCGCCCAGCGCACGCACCTGGTCCGGCAGGATGCCCTTGACCGAGCCATAGGTCCCCACCGGCATGAAGGCCGGCGTTTCCACCGTGCCACGCGGGAAGGTCAGGCGGCCGCGACGGGCACGGCCATCACGGGTCTGGAGCTGGAACTGCAATCGGGACATGGAGCGGTCATTCGGGCAAATAGTCGCCCATTATCTCCCAAAACCGGGTCGGCAGCCCATTCAGGCCTGAATGGGCATCAACCTGTCGGCCCTTCTGACGCGTTTGGCCTTGGCGGGTGCAGACCATTCTCCTAGGGTGACAGGCCAGATAGCTGAGACGTCACTCGTGACCTCCCCGTCCCGGATTCCCGTTGAAATGCAATGCCCCCCGGAGGCGCTTGGGGCGCTGGAGTTCCCTGGCGACGTGCTTCTTCCGGACGGTCCCCGGAACTATGTGGGCGCGGTGATGTGCCTGCGCCTGACGCTGTATTTCAAGGATGCACATACAGCCGCCACCAGAAAACACCTGTGTCTCTGCTTTGACGCATTCCGTGAGCTGGCTGGGGATGCTCTGTCATGGCTGTGGCGTGAGAAACCGAAACGCGGAATGCCAAGGCAGCGCGTGAAGAACAGCATGCCCCTGTGCGACATGATCGAAACCATGTCGGAAGATGACCACCTGAGCTTCTGCTACACCAGCGGCGCCAAGGCCGAGGACGCCGGTGCGTGGAAGTTCCTGATTTTTGGCGCGCGCGCCTGGCAAGCCCGTATCCGCAACGATATGAGCGTGCTGGAACTGTCGGTCCCAATCAGCTGCCTGCCAACGCAGCGAGAGGGCTTCATTGAATTGGCGGCGAAATGTGCGCGCTGGCTGAGTGCCGAGCATCGGCATGCCGGTTACGCCGTGAATCTGAGTGAAGTTCGCCGCGAGCGCAATGAACCCGTTGAGGCAGTACTGGCGCAGCGCTATCCCGGTCTGGACGCGGGATGCGCTCCCCTTCTGGCCAACCACCCGCAACTGGCGCACCTCAAGATCAAGACGGTCAGTTGGCTGACCCTGATGGATCACGCTCGGCTGGCAGTGGTGGGAGGGCTTGACCAGCTCCGCAGCGCTCTTCCCGAGCGGCATTTCACTCTTCACGACTACGGTAACGGCGTCATGATCCAGGCTGGGACAAGACCCCTCGCCCTCGTTGACGAAGGTGATCCTCGACCGCCGGCCTATGTGCTGCTCGACCATCAACTCCGGGGTATCCGACCAGCATCGGTTGGCAGTCTCCATTTCAATCCGAAATCCGCAGAGCCCAGGCTTGTCGGCCAGCTCGCCGAGCAGTGGGTTCGTCGTTTTGAGGTCGATGCTTCAGAGATTTCGACCCACGAAGAAAGACTTTCCCAGCAGCATCCACTCTCAGATGGGGACCTTCAGGACGAGACCCCCTTCGCCAACCAGTCGATTGCGCGAGAGAAGCCACAATGAGCCGAAGCAAGCAATGAGCAACGACCGAAAAAATCTGGAGAGAATCCTCGGGGGAAAAATCGAGCAGCGAGCCGATCGAATCGCTCCGGGTATGAACCCTGTAGCCGGAGTGGAGTTCTTCTATTACGAGGATTTCCATACCAGAAGCGCTTCAAGTCAGTTCCGCAAATTGCTGGACTCTGCTGGCGCGTTCGCCGCGAGCAGCGGTGGCATCGTATCGGACAGTTGCCGGATAACCCTGCCCAACGGCCAGTGCTTCCTCGCCCTTTCCTTCCACGGCGATCTGGATGGATGGCGGAAGGCGGTGGAAGCCGGGGCACGCAACCTCGGCCTTCGCCTGGCCCGCAATGAAGATGACCACGTGATCATCTCCGACGGCCAGTCCGTTCCGCTCAGCGAATGCAAGGTGGATTTGGGCTGAGCAGCCCGGCGGAACCCACTTGCGGAAGGAATGATCCACGCATGGCGTGGATCTACTACAGCGCCGAAGGCGGTAGAGCCACGCCATGCGTGGCTTTCGCCCTCCAGGTACCGGCAAGTGCGCACCTACGGTGCGCACCCACCACAAGCAGGCAGTGGTCAGCGCCCTACCCTGCCTGCGGGAACAGCAGCATCGCGTCGCCGTAGCTGAAGAAGCGGTAGCGCTGCGCGATCGCGTGCTGGTAGGCCTCGAACACGCGCTCCTTGCCGGCGAACGCGGAAATCATCATCAACAGCGTGCTTTCCGGCAGATGGAAGTTGGTCACCATCGCATCGACGCTGCGAATCCGGTAGCCGGGGGTGATGAAGATCTGGGTCTCGCCGGCAAACGGCAGCAGTTCGCCATCGCGCATCGCGCTTTCCAGCGCGCGCACCACGGTGGTACCCACGCCGATCACCCGCCCGCCGGCCTCACGCGTGCGCCGCACCTGCTGCACCAGTTCGGCGCCCACGTTCAGCCACTCGCGGTGCATCACGTGGTCCTTCAGGTCGTCGGCACGCACCGGTTGGAAGGTGCCCGCCCCCACGTGCAGGGTGACGTGGCCGAAGTCCACGCCCTTGTCCTTCAATGCCGCCAGCAGCGCTTCATCGAAATGCAGTCCGGCCGTCGGCGCCGCCACCGCGCCCACTTCGCGCGCGAACACGGTCTGGTAACGCTCGCGGTCGTCCACACCCGGCTCGCGCTGGATGTAGGGCGGCAACGGTAGGCGTCCGGCATGCAGCAGCCACTGTTCCAGCGATTCGGGCACGTGGAACTGCAGCACGTAGAACTCGCCGTCGCGGCCCAGCACCTCGGCTTCGCCGCCGGCATCCAGGGCGATGCGGCTGCCGGCCTTGGGCGACTTGCTGGCGCCGACCTGGGCGCGGGCCTGCTGCCCGCCGAGCAGGCGCTCGATCAGGATCTCGACGCGGCCGCCGCTGGCCTTCTGCCCGAACAGTCGGGCCGGGATCACACGGGTGTCGTTGAACACCAGCAGGTCGCCGGGCTGCAGCAGCGAGGGCAGGTCACGTACCTGCAGGTCGGTGAAGGCGCCCGGTGCGGGCGGCACCAGCAGCAGGCGGCTTGCCGAGCGCTCGGCCAAGGGGGCCTGGGCGATCAGTTCGGCCGGCAGGTCGTAGTGGAAATCGGACTTCTTCAAGGCAGTGGACGGCAACAGGTCGACAATGGCGCGCATTGTACGGCCAGCGTCTGCGAGTCGGCAGGGCCGAGCTCGAACGTCGCGCAAAATGCTGCTATGCAGCAGGCTTTTGCGGGGTTATCGCGCAAAAAAACAAGTGCTAGCATCGACGAGGAAGTCCGATGCACGAGCCCGCCCCAAGCGCGCGTGAAGACGCGCGTTTTGCTTTTGAAGGACCGTGCGACCCATTGTTTCAGGAGATCTGCAATGAGCTTCATCGAACGCCTCGCCCCCCTCCGCGCCCAGCCCGGCTCCCGCCTCACCGATGGCCTGGATGACGCCGTACTGAGCGCCCTCGCCGCCAACCACCCGCAGCTGGTCGCCGCGGTCGATGCCGCTGCTGCCGAGTTCGCGCGCGTGCAGGCCGAACTGGGGCCGCTGCTGGCGCTGGACGAACAGGCGCAGATCGATGCCATGCAGGACGGTTTCGTCAACTTCTATGCCGACGATGCGGTGACCCCGTACGTGGCACTTGCCGCGCGCGGCCCGTGGGTGGTCACCCTGAAGGGCGCGGTGCTGTACGACGCCGGCGGCTACGGCATGCTCGGCTTCGGCCACACCCCCGATGCGGTGATGGAAGCGATGTCGCGCCCGCAGGTGATGGCCAACATCATGACCCCCAGCCTGTCCCAGCAGCGCTTCATTACAGCGCTGCGGGCCGAGATCGGCCACCGTCGCGGCGGCTGCCCGTTCACCCGCTTCATGTGCCTGAATTCGGGCTCCGAAGCGGTCGGCCTGGCCGCACGCATCGCCGACGTCAATGCCAAGCTGCAGACCGATCCGGGCGCCCGTCACGCCGGTGCAGCGATCAAGCGCGTGGTCATCAAGGGCAGCTTCCACGGCCGTACCGATCGCCCGGCGCTGTATTCCGATTCCAGCCGCAAGACCTACATGCAGCACCTGGCCAGCTACCGTGACGAGGATTCGGTGATCACCGTTGCCCCGTACGACGAGGCCGGCCTGCGCAAGGTGTTCGAGGATGCCGCGCACAACAACTGGTTCGTCGAAGCGGTGTTCCTGGAACCGGTGATGGGCGAAGGCGATCCGGGCCGCTCGGTGCCCCCGGCGTTCTATGCCCTGGCCCGTGAACTGACCCGTGCGCACGGCAGCCTGCTGCTGCTCGATTCGATCCAGGCCGGCCTGCGCGCTCACGGCGTGCTGTCGGTGGTGGACTACCCCGGCTTCGAAGGCCTGGATCCGCCGGACATGGAAACCTATTCCAAGGCGCTGAACGCGGCGCAGTACCCGCTGTCGGTGCTGGCCGTGACCGAACATGCCGCACAGCTGTACCGCAAGGGCATCTACGGCAACACCATGACCAGCAACCCGCGTGCGCTGGACGTGGCCTGCGCCACCCTGGCCCAGCTGACCCCGCAGGTCCGCACGGCAATCACCGAGCGTGGTGCCGAGGCGGTACGCAAGCTGGAGCAGCTGAAGAACGAGTTGGGCGGCCTGATCACCAAGGTGCAGGGCACCGGCCTGCTGTTCTCGTGCGAGCTGGCCCCGCAGTTCAAGTGCTACGGCGCCAATTCCACCGAAGAATGGCTGCGTCAGCACGGCATCAACGTGATCCACGGCGGCGAGAATTCGCTGCGCTTCACCCCGCACTTCGGCATGGACAGCGAAGAGCTGGACCTGCTGGTGGGGATGGTTGGCCGCGCCCTGCGTGAAGGGCCCCGCCGTGAACAGGCTGCCGCTGCGTAACGGCACAATCGAGGCAGCCTGAGCGGTCTGAACGAAGAACAGCCGAGCGTGGCCCGGCTCTACAGAGAGCAGCGGCAAGGCCTCATAATACGGAAACACCCCGCCCCGCGACTGGTTCCACCGGTCGCTGGCGGGGCGTTTTCGTTTCCGGCAAAGAGACAGGAAGATCCATGAAATCGATCTGTGTGTACTGTGGTTCCAACGCTGGCAGCAAGCCGGCCTACACCGAACGCGCCATCGCGCTGGGTGACCGCATTGCCCGTGACGGCATGCGCCTGGTGTACGGCGGCGGCAATGTCGGCCTGATGGGCACGGTGGCCAACGCCGTACTGGCCGCCGGCGGTGAGGTCACCGGCGTGATTCCGCGCCAGCTGGCCGACTGGGAAGTGGCCCATCGCGGCCTGACCGAACTGGAAATCGTCGGTTCGATGCACGAACGCAAGTCGCGCATGTTCGACCTTTCCGACGGCTTCGTCGCCCTGCCCGGCGGCTTCGGCACGATGGAAGAAATCTTCGAGATGCTGACCTGGCGCCAGCTGGGCATCGGCAACAAGCCCTGCGCCTTCCTGGACGTGGACGGCTTCTATGCGCCGCTGATCGGCATGATCGATCGCATGGTGGAGGAACGCTTCCTGCACCCGGAGCAGCGCCAGGACCTGTGGTACGGCTCGGACATCGAGGAAATGCTGGCCTGGATGCAGAACTACCAGCCGGCACAGGCATCGAAGTGGATTGACGAGAAGCGGCGCGCCGCCCTGCGCTGACGCCTGCGCGCGCGTCGGCTCAGGCCGCCGCGCGTGTCCATGGTGCAGGCCTGCCCAGCAGGTACCCCTGCCCGTAGTCACAGCCCAGCTCGAACAGCGTGTCGCGCTGCGCTTCGGTTTCGATGCCCTCGCCGATGGTCTCGATGCCCAGGGTGCGCGCCAGCGAGAGCACGCCCTCCACCAGCGCGCGCGTGCTGAGTGCCTCCGGGCCATGCAGGCCGGCGATGAAGCTCTGGTCGATCTTCAACGTGCTGATCGGGAAGCGGTGCAGGTAGGACAGCGCCGAGAAACCCGTGCCGAAATCATCCAGCTGCACCTGGATGCCGCGTTCCCGCAGCCCCTTCAGGATGCGCAGCGTATGCGGACCGTCGTCGAGCAGTGCGACCTCGGTGATCTCCAGTCGCAGCCGTCGTGGATCTGCACTGTTGGCCTCGAGCAGGCCGAACAGCCGCTCGCTGAACTCGGCCGAGCGGAAATGCCGCGGTGACACGTTGACTGAAACATAGCCGCGCCCGCCATCGGCGAGGCCGGCAATGACCTGTTCGTAGATCAGCCAATCAACCTGTTCAATCAGGCCGCTTTCCTCGCCCAGTTCCAGGAACGCACCTGGCAGCAGCAAGCCGCGACGCTCATGTTTCCAGCGCAGCAGCGCCTCATGGCCGACCACCTCGCCATCGGACAGGCGCACGATCGGCTGGTAGAACGGCACGAAATCACGGTTGTTGATCGCCCGCCGCAGGTCGGCTTCCAGATCCAGGCTGCGCAGCGCCTGCTCGCGCATTTCCTCATCGAAGATCGAACAGCGATCGTGGCCCTGGGCCTTGGCCCGGTACATCGCCGCATCGGCGTCGCGCAGCAGTTCCTCGCCGGTGCGGTAGCGTGCGTTCCACAGGGCGATGCCCAGGCTGCCGGAAGGGAACAGCTCGCGGCCGGCGATCCACATCGATTCCTGCAATGCCAGCAGCAGCCGCTGGCCGAAATCCAGCGCCTGCGCCAGACCCTGCGGGCATTGCAGCAGTACGGCGAACTCATCGCCGCCCAGGCGCGCGACCACATCATCGGCGCCGGCCATCGACACGATGCGCTTGGCCACTTCCACCAGCATGCGATCACCCGCAGCGTGACCGATGCTGTCATTCACCAGCTTGAAGCGATCCAGATCGAGGAACAGCACCGCAAACACCGGGCCTCCCTCGCGCCGGGCCAGGGCCAGGGCATCCTGCAACCGGTCCAGCAGGTGCAGGCGGTTGGGCAAGCCGGTCAGCGCGTCATGCATTGCCTGGTGGGTCAGCCGCTGCTCGGCGCGCAGGCGTTCACCAATCTGGCCCACCAGCTTGTCGTTGACCTCGGCCAGTTCACGCGTGCGCTCTTCCACCCGCTTTTCCAGTTCGGCGTGCGCCGAGCGCAGCCGCTGCTGGTCACGCTGGCGTGCGAGGCCGGTGCCGATGTTCTGCGCGACGAAGGTCAACAGCCGCTGATCATGAATGCTGAAGAGGATCTGTTCGGAGTAACTCTGCACCACGATGGCGCCGACCACTTCATCGTCGCGCAGCAGGGGCACCCCCAGCCAGCAATGCGAGCGTGCACCGGATTCGCGCACCTCGCCGGTTTCCAGCAGGGCATCGATCTGTGCACGCGAGGCCAGCAATGGCCGCCGATGGCGGACCACGTACTCGGTCAGGCCACGGCTGAACGCGCGTGGCAGGCGGCGCGCATTGTGTTCATCGACCGAATAGACAAACTCCAGCCCGTCACCGCCGGCATTGACCAGTGCGATGTAGAAATTGCGTGCATCCAGCAGGCGCCCGACCACCCCGTGCACCTGCCCGTAGAACTGTTCCAGGCTGTCGGCCGACATCGCCATTTCGGCGATGTTGTACAGGGCGGTCTGCAGCTGCTCGCCGCGACGACGCTCGGCCACTTCATCCTGCAGGCTGCGGTTGGCCCGCTGCAGTTCCAGCGTGCGCCGTTCCACCTGCTGTTCCAGCCGCACCTGGGCCTGGCGGCGGTCCATCGCGGTCTGTACGTGCTGGGCAACGAATCCCAGCAGCGCCCGCTCGGCCTCGCCGTAGCGTTCGGCCTGCTCATAGCTCTGCACCACGATCGCACCGCACACCCGTCCGTCGCGCAGCATCGGTACGCCGAGCCAGTCCAGGCTTTCCGGACCCACCTGCGGATCATGCTCGCGCTCGACCTGCGCGAGCAGCGCGCGCGACGGTCCACTCAACGGCCGGCCATGCCGCAGCAACGCCACCGTCAGGCTGCGTGGCATTTCGTCGGCAGCAAAGCTCTGCGCCGGATCGGCGATGAAGTCGTCGACCTTGTCGGCGAAATACAGAAAACGGATCTGCCCACGCACATCGTCGTACTCGACGATGTAGCAGTTCTCGGCATACATCAGCGTGCCTAGCACGCCGTGCACATGCCGCAGCATCTCACCCATTTCCAGGTCGGCACCGGCCAGGTCGGCGATCTGGAACAACGCCTGCTGCAACCGCTCGGCCTGTTCCAGCGCCCGGATCTGACCGGCCTGGCGGCCACGCTGCAATGCCAGCTCCATGGCCTGCCGCGACAGTGCCCACCACGCCGCCGAAGGGGTCGCCCCGCGTACCGACAGCAACAGCCGTGCACGGTCGTACTCCCAGCCGTGACGCCCTTCGACAGGATCGCCCTGCGGCTGCCAGATGTCCTCGTCATCGCTGCCCAACGGCCAGCCACCCTGCCCGCTGCCGAGCTGCGGGTCGTCCCAGCCCACGCGCACGATCGCCATCGCCGGCAGCAGCGCATGCAACGCACGCACCAGCGCCGCGCTCAGCACGGGCTCGTTGGGTGACTCCGCCAGCGCGCGGTCAGCTTGGATGGACAATTGACGATCTCTTGGCGCCGTCTGAGCGTCGCCTCCCCTGAGTTGGCGAGCATAGCGCGCCACCCGGGGGGCAATGGAAGCCCGTTGACCCCGAAACGTGCGCCCGGGCGTTGTTCCTGTCGATCCCCTCCCGTTTCGCGCCGTGAACCACGCCCTGTCCACCGCCATCGTCGGCTATGCGCCACCGCCCGCAGGGCTTACTCTGTGCGGCGTGGATGCCAGCGCCCTGCCAACCGACGAAGCCTTGATGCTGGCCTGGGCCGCCGGCGAACTGCACGCGTTCGAAAGCCTGTACGCGCGTCACCGCAAGCGCCTGTTCGGCTTCCTGCTGCGGCAGCTGCGCGATACCGCCGTGGCCGAGGAAATCTTCCAGGATGTCTGGCAGCGGGTGATCAGCGCGCGCGCCGGCTGGCAGCCGGATGCCGCGTTCAGCACCTGGCTGTTCCGCATCGCCCACAACCGCCTGAACGACCACTGGCGCGCTGCCAGGCACCGCCCCGCTGCGCCGGCCGATGCCGACCTGCGCCTGGCGGCTCTGGAAGATGCGCAGACGCCAGAAATGGAACTGTCTGAATTCGAACAACGTCGCCGCATTCAACTGGCGATGGAACAACTGCCCGCCGAACAGCGCGAAGTGCTGCAGCTGCGGCTGGAACAGGAACTGAGCCTGGAGGAGATCGGCCAGATCACCGGCGTTGGCCGGGAAACCGTGAAATCGCGGCTGCGCTATGCGATGGACAAGCTGCGTGCGGGACTGAACGCATGAACCGAGACGAGCCGCTGACATCCGAAGAACGCGAGCTGGCCAAGCTGCTGGGTCGCCGTGCCGAACAGGGCCCGCCAGCGGCGCTGGACGCTGCCATCCTCGCCGCTGCCCGTGCCGCAGTCGACGCCCCGGTGCACGAGGCACCCGTCGTACCGGGCACGCCGCGTGCGCTGCGCGGACGGCGCCGCTGGCCGGCTGTCTTCGGCATCGCTGCATCGATGGTGTTTGCCGTGGGCATCGCCTGGCAGATGCGCCCGGAGCCGCCGCCGGTTCCGGCCGAGGCGCAGATTGCTGCCGTGCCGGCCGACGGGATGGCGGCCGATGCAGGTTCCGGAAGCATGGCCCACGACAGCGCGGCGGCCGACGTTGCGGTTGCCGAAACTGCACCGGCTTCGGCGCCGGCTTCGGTGGTGGCCAAGCAGGCACCGGCACCGGCCATTGCTGCTGCGCCGGCACCTCCGCCGGTCATGCCTGCACCGATGATGGCGCCCGCACCAATGAAGGCAACCGCACCGCCTCCCGCGGCCACAAGCGATGCCGCCGCAGCCGACATTGCCGCGCCCCGTGTGGCAGCGGCCGCACCACCGGCGCTGGATGCCTATGCCGCGCCTGCACCTGCCGCGGCAGCCGAAGCTGCCCCTGCGGCCATGCGGGCACGCAAGGCCGAGGCCGCAACCGCCGGCGTGACCGAGGCACAACAGAACACCACCGAAGACCGCGTTGCGCTCACCGGTTCCAGGCAGGCGCCGATAGCCAGAGGCGCGCCTGGCGTCATGCGCCGCGCGGCCAATGCAGGGCTCAGCGCGGAAGCCGTGCAGGCTGAAGTGCAGGACGACGCCGGGCTGCCCCGCAGGCAGTGGCTGCAGAAGATCCGCGAGCGTCGCGATGCAGGTCAGCGTGACCTGGCCCGGGCGAGCCTGGAGCGCTACCTGCAGCAGTATCCAGAGACGCGCCTGCCCAAGGACCTGCGGCCGCTGCTGGACGACTGAGGCACATCGGTGGCAAGCCCGTAGAATGAGCGGAATGCCCGATCTCCTCGCCCAACCGGTCAACCACACCCTTGATGTGAAGCACAGCCGCTTCATCGCCCATGCTGCACCGATTGAAAGTGCTGCTGCGGCGATGACGTTCCTGCAGCAGGTGGCGGTGGCCGATGCCACCCACAACTGCTGGGCATACCGGCACGGCCAGGACTACCGATCCAGCGATGACGGCGAGCCGGCCGGCACGGCCGGGCGACCGATCCTGGCCGCCATCGATGGCCAGGGCTTCGACCGGGTGATGGTGGTGGTCACGCGTTGGTTCGGCGGCATCAAGCTCGGCGCCGGCGGCCTGGTCCGTGCCTATGGCGGCGCCGCCGCGGAGTGCCTGCGCACCGCCCCGCGCCTGCCGCTGGTGGCGATGGCCCGGCTGCAGCTGCTGGCCGGATTCGAGGACATCGGCACCCTGCACGCCGCCCTGCCCGCCCATGCAGCTGAGAAGCGTGATGAACAGTTCGATGCCAACGGGGTGCGATTGCGGGTGGAGTTGCCCGCCGATCAGGTCGATGCATTGAAAATCCGCCTTCGCGACGCCACCCGTGACCGTATCCGCATTCAAGATGACGACCTCGATGACTGACAAGGACGCACCGGCCACCGATCCGGCCTCCCCGCCGCTGCGCCGCCTCGGCAGCCTGCGCACGCTGTGGCCGTTCGTGCGCCGCCACAGCGGATTGTTCAGCGCCTGGCTGCTGGCCCTTGCCGTTTCTTCGGCCGCCACCCTGAGCCTGCCGCCTGCGGTGAAGCAGATGATCGATCACGGCTTCAGCAGCGGTGGCCAGATCAACCGGGCCTTTGCCCTGCTGATGCTGGTGGCGGTGGTGCTGGCGCTGGCGACGGCCGCGCGCTTCTACTTCGTATCGCTGCTCGGCGAGAAGGTCGTGGCCGATCTGCGCAGCCGCCTGTATGGACACCTGATCCAGCTCGGCGCCGGTTTCCACGACCGCAGCCGCAGCGGCGAACTTGTCTCACGCCTGACCGCCGACAGCGAACTGCTGCGCAGCGTGGTCGGCTCCACCATGTCGGTGGCCCTGCGCAGCAGTGTCACCGTGGTCGGCAGCCTGGCCATGCTGTTCGTGACCAGCCCGCGCCTGGCCGCCTGGTCGTTGCTGGGCATTCCGCTGGCGGTGCTGCCGATCATCATCGGTGCACGCAAGCTGCGCACGGTGGCACGCAGCAGCCAGGACCGCATCGCCGATGCCAACAGCCTGGCCAGCGAGACGTTGGGCGCGGTGCGGACGGTGCAGTCGCACGCGCGCGAACCCTATGAACGCGGGCGCTTCGATCACGCGCTGGGCGATGCGATCCGTGCCGCCCGCCGCCGCATCGGCGCGCAGTCGCTGGTGACCGCCAGCGCGATCCTGCTGGTGTTCGGCGCGATTGTCGGGGTGTTGTGGCTGGGCGCGCACGATGTCATCGACGGACGCCTCAGCGCCGGTACCCTGGGCCAGTTCGTGCTGTATGCGCTGATCGGCGGCGGTTCGGTCGGTGCCCTGGCTGAAGTGTGGAACGAGCTGCAGCGCGCCTCCGGCGGCATGGGCCGCATCAGCGAGCTGCTGCAGGAAGACATCGAGATCCGTGCACCGGCCGCACCGCGTGCGCTGCCACAGCCGCTGCGGGGCGAAATCCAGTTCGACGATGTGGTGTTCCACTATCCGCAGCGCCCGGACCAGGCCGCGCTGGATCACTTCAGCCTGCATGTCCGCCCCGGCGAGACCGTTGCGCTGGTCGGGCCCTCCGGTGCCGGCAAGAGCACCGTACTGTCGATGCTGCTGCGCTTCCACGATCCGGCCGAGGGCCGCATCTGCGTGGACGGCGTCGATGTCCGCGATGTCGATCCGGCAGCATTGCGCGCCCAGCTTGCGCTGGTGCCGCAGCAGCCGACGCTGTTTGCCGCCAGCGCGCGCGACAACATCCGCTATGGCCGCCTGCAGGCCAGCGATGCCGAGGTGGAGGCCGCCGCCCATGCCGCCGAAGCCGATGCCTTCCTGCGCGCGCTCCCGCAGGGCTATGAAAGCGAACTGGGCGAGCGCGGTGCGCGCCTGTCCGGCGGCCAGCAGCAGCGCGTGGCCATCGCCCGTGCCTTGCTGAAAGATGCACCGATCCTGCTGCTGGACGAGGCCACCAGCGCGCTGGATGCGCAGAGCGAACATAGCGTGCAGCAGGCACTGGAACGCCTGATGGCGGGCCGCACGACGGTGGTCATCGCCCATCGCCTGGCAACGGTGCTCAAGGCCGACCGCATCGTGGTGATGGACCACGGCCGCATCGTTGCCGAGGGAACGCATGCTGAACTGCTGGCGCAGGGTGGCCTCTATGCCGAGCTTGCACGCCTGCAGTTCATCGATTGATGACGGCCGGATAACACTGGCCGGACCACTCTGGCGGCATGGCGAAGTGCCGCTGAAGGAGGTAGACCATGTCGTTCCGTCAGTTCCCCGCTGTCGACAGCCAGGGCGAAAGCCACATCATCATCGAGTTCAAGCCCGAGGCCAGCGGCAGCGGCCACGGCTCGGAAAGTACGCCGCGCTACGAACTGGATGACGGCCGCCAGCTGGTGCGCAATGGCCGCGAATTCACCACCAGTGGCGGCGAAGTGCGGCTGACGATTTGAGCACGGGTCGACCACTGCAGGTGTAGGGCCTGATCGACCCGCTCTTGGCGCAGCGCGCGCCGGGCACGGCCCGGCGCTCCCGCAGAAAGTGTGATCAATTTTTCACCAAGCATCTTGACAGCATTGCCTGCCAAGGGCTGCGCGGAGTTATCCACACGTTTGCTCAGAATTCATCCACACCGCCTGTGGATGGATTCAGCCCAGCACCCGCCCGATGCCGCTGGCGTTCACCGCTGCCGCCGCCAGCGCGATCTCCACCGGGTCGCTGCCGGCGACGAAGCCAATGCGGAAATGCACTTCGCCGCCCGGTGTGCGCGATGAATGGATCGAGGCCAGGCTGATGCCGTGCTGCTCGAACACATTCAGCAGTTCCCGCAGCGAACCCGGGCGATCCTCCGGCAGATGCACCGACAGCGCGTTGCGTTCAGTCAGATCGGCCAGCAGATATCCGACGCGCTCGAAGGTGTAGTTACCGGCAGCCAGAGCGTCATCGCCGAACGCCAGGCGGTTGGCACCCAGCAGCTGATCACGGAACGCACCACGCGCAGCGTCATCACCCTGCCCGACCTGCGCCTGCAACGCCTGCAGCTGCCCGATCAAGCGCTCCAGCATTGGGGCCACGTAGGGATTGCCGAACTGGATGTCTTCGTAGATCGCCGGATTCAACGACAGGATGCGCGAGATGATCGCCGTATCCAGTTCGAAAGAGGCCGAGCGATACGGCAGCATCGCTGCCAGCGTGCCCAGTTGCGGCTGGTACTGGCGCAGCACACCGGCCTGGGCCAGGTGGGTGGCATGCACCATCGCCTGCACCAGTGCCATCATCTGGTCGTGATGCGGCGGCGTGGCCCGCACGCATTCGGCCTGAAGGGCCTGGCACAGCGCGTCCACCCACTGCTGCCAGTGCTGCAGGCGTGCCTCGCAGACCACCATCACCCGCCCTTTCAGGGTCGGCGCCTTCGGCGGTGCGGTCATCGGGTGCAGGCCCACCACCTCGGCGCGCGAGGCCAGCATGGCCTGCACGGGCGCTTCCTTCACCGAGGTCACATCCAGCCACAGGCGCTGCTGCTCACGGCCGGCCGACAGCCGGACGTACTCCGCGATCAGCGCCGGGGTGTGGCGGATCGGCGCAGAGAACACCAGCACATCCGCATGTTCCAGCAGATGCTCGGGCGCATGCGAGGCGGGATCGGCCGGATCATGGCCGATTACCTGCAACTGCATGTGCTGTTCGAAGAACCGGGTCAGCCAGCGCCCGTAGGCGCCAGCACTGCCCACGATGCCGACCGTGTGCGGCGTGCGTTGCTGCAGTTCGCTCATGCCAGCCGTTCGGCGCGGAAGCGCGTGCCTTCGGCCAGCGCCGCCGGTGCGGCGGCAATCACGTCGAACTCTTCGAAGCCATTGTCCAGGGTCGCTTCCAGTGCTGCGTGCGTGCCGGCGATGGCACGCGAGATCGCCTGCTGCATCGGCTCACCGCGCAGCAGGAACGACACCACCAGCGACATCAGCACGTCACCGGTACCGGCCACATCCACCGGCAACAGCGGCGAGGTCCAGCGCCAGGTTTCATCGCGACCAACAGCCAGGGTCACCAGCTCGCCCGGGTTGCCACCGACACTGTGCGCTATCACCCACTGTGGGCCACGCGCCAACAGCACCCGTGCCGCGGCGATGGCATCGGCTTCGGCCAACGCCGGCATGCCGGTCAGGCGGTTCAGTTCGAATGCATTGGGCGTCACCAGCCAGGCGTGCGGCAGCAGGCGCTCGGCGAAGATCGCTTCAAGGCCCGGTTCCACATAGGGGCCGGTGTGGGTGTCACCGATGACCGGATCCAGGCAGTAGCGCAGCTGCGGGCAGGCCGGCAGGATCTGGTCCAGCCAGTCGGCGAAGGCAGCGCCATTGGCAGTGCTGCCGAAGTAGCCCGATACCAGCATCTTTGCCCGTTGCGGCAGGCCCCGCTCGTAGGTACCGAGCAGCAGGTCGGCGAACCAGTCGGCGGGCAGCACGCGGCCTCGGGTGGTTTCGTAGAACGGCGCATTGCTCAACAGCACGGTCGGAATGTCCGCCACGCGCACACCGAGGGCGCGCATCGGCGGCAACGCGGCGCTGTTGCCGGCGTGGCCGTAGACCAGTTGCGATTGGACCGAAATGACATCGATCGGCGAAGGCCCGTCGGGACGCTGGCGGCGGCCGTGGAGCAGGTGGTTGTCGAGGGATTCGCTCATGCCCGCATTCTACGCCCAAGGGGGTTTTCGGCAGGGCTTGCAGCCCTGCACCTGCCGAAGCTTCAAGCAACGGCGATGGCGAAAGCCAAAGCGAGCTATCCGTGGGATGGCGGGGCGGTGTCGGAGTGCGGGGACGCCGCAAGTACGTCCCTGTAGGCTTGGCAGCCGCATCCCTGCGGCTGACACCTCGCAATCCGACACAGCCCCACCTCTGACAGTTGG
>NZ_JBRRDR010000063.1:0-20241 GCF_056759755.1 Stenotrophomonas sp. STEN046 | reverse complement strand
TTCATGGGGTTACGCCGGGGGGGTGCGGGCGCGGGGCTGGCCCGGGCGCTACCGCGCAGCGCACCGTGGTAGCGCCGGGCCTTGCCCGGCGGATGTCCTGGGTCAGGCGCGCAATGCCGCCAGCGATTCGGCCTGGATGCGCTCGTAGATCTCGAACTCGTCGTTCACCGCCACGCCCATCGCCTGCTCGAAGGCTTCGCGGTTGGCATGCGCGGCATAGGCACGCTGTTCACCACCGCCCAGGTTGGACTGGAAGATGCCCGCCGCACTGACCGGCAGGAAGTCTTCATAGACGATCGGATCGGCAATGGCCAGGCCAGCGGCAACCAGCACTTCGGCCGGCAGATCGGCCACCCGCTCCGGCGCCGCGCGGCCGGCGTCGGTCAGCTGGTAACGGTAGTACCCCAGCCCCTCCTGGCGCAGCGTGTCGTGGTCATCGGGGAACGACGCGAACACCGCCTGCAGGCGCTGCCCGTAATCACCACCGGTGCTGCCTTCACCACCGGCATCGCGGGCCTGCCCCAGCAGCTGGTCGTACAGCGCGCGCCCCTTCGGGGTCAGGGCCAGGCCACGCTGTTCGATCTCGCCGAAGCGCGCGGTGTGGGTACCGGCATCGCCGCCTTCGCCATCCGGGAAATGCACGGCCTCTTCCAGCGCCTTGAAGCTGGTCTGCCGCAGCAGGATCGGGCAGGCACGGCGCGGTGGGCCTTCGATCACCGCCTTGGCCGCCATGCCGTGCTCGATCATCGCAGCCTGCGCCGCATCGATATCCAGCGTGCGGGGCGTCAGGTGGTTGATGTGCGGGCCGCGGAAGCTGACCACGTCGGCCACCAGGCGATGGGCCTGGTGCAGGGCGTGGTAGGTCGGCAGGTCGACGGTGGCATCGCTGTGCCAGCGGAAGGTTTCCAGCGCTTGTTCGACGAAGCGCTCGGCATCGGCCTGCGACAGCCCACCGTCGCGCTCGGCCTGGTCGACCAGCGCCAGCGCGGCATCGGTGAAGATGCGGCGACGTGCCAGGATCTGCGCCGACTGTGCGCGCAGGGTTTCATCTTCGATCAGTTCAAGGCGCAGCAGCGAGGTGAACACGCGGAACGGGTTCTGCGCCAGCGCGGCGGCGGTGAGCGGGCGGAATGCGGTGGAATGCACCGGCACGCCGGCCACCGACAGGTCGTAGTAGCCCACCGGGTACATGCCCATCACCGCGAACACGCGGCGCAGCGTCGCCAGTTCCTGCGGCGTACCGACGCGGATGGCGCCGTGGCGTTCTTCATCCAGGCGGCCGCGCTCTTCGGTGCGCAGCAGCTGCGCGGCCAGCGCCGGGTCCTGTTCCAGCACCTGCGTATTGATCCGCTCCACCAGTTCCACCAGCGTGCCGTACAGGGGCACCTCGGTGCGGTACATGCGGGACATGGCCTGGGCGAACAGGCGGCGAATCACATCAGGCGAAACGAAAGAGGCGCTCATCAGTCACTCGATTACGGGTACGGGGAACAGCTCGGACCCGTATTGTCGCCGGAGCGCGGCGCGACGGCGATATGCAGAGCAGCATGGAGAACATCGGTAGCGCCGGGCCATGCCCGGCGGATCCCCGGGCCGCGCTGCGCGCTCGCCGGGCGTGGCCCGGCACTACCGCTTCAGCTGCCGCTTCAACGTGGCATCGAGGGTGATCGGCCGGTCCCAGTGCTCGTAGCTGGCCACGATGGCGTGGCGCACGGCACGGTAATGGAGGTTCTGCGGCTTCACCGGCATGGCCTTCACCACTGCCTCCCAGCCCCCATCGCGGTGCTGGCTGAAGGCGCGCACGCTGTCGCGGCAGGTCTGGCCACTGGCCTTGGCCCAGAAACAGGCGAAATAGATGTCCCCGGCCTGCCAGCCGTGGGTGGTGGCCAGGGCGCTGACGTAGCCGCGCGGCACGCCTGCATAGCGCGATACCTCATCGAGGAAGGCATCGGGATAGCGTTCGGCGTAATGGTTGATGTCGGCCAGCTGGGCATCGACCCAGGCATCGCCGGTGGCGACCTCGTAGGCCGCAGATCGTTCGGCGGTCTGCTGGGCCAGCACGGTGGCCGGCACCAGCAGCAGGGTCAACAACAGCGTCAGCAGCAACCGGTTCATGCCCCGATTCTGCCGCAGCGGCTGCCTCCTGTCAGGCTGCAGCCGCCGCCTTGGCCTCGAGGGTGGCCAGTGCGGCCGGCCAATCCCAGGCGGTATCGGTGCTGACCATGCGCGGCTCATCGTCTGCCACGCCGTGCTGGGTCTCGTGCGCCCAGGTGACCGCATACGGGGTATGGATGCCCCAGCCGCCGAGGGTGACCACCGGCTCGATATCCGAACGCAGCGAGTTGCCCACCATCACGAACCGCTGCATCGGCAGATTGAACTCGGCCAGTACCCGCGCATAGGTTTCCGGGTCTTTTTCGGAGACGATCTCGATGCGCGGGAACAGCTCGTGCAGGCGCGCCACCTTGATCTTGGCCTCCTGGTGGAACAGGTCGCCCTTGGTGATCAGCACCACGGGATAGTGCTCGGCGATGGCGGCAACCGACTCACGCACACCATCGATCAGCTCCACCGGATGGCGCAGGGTGTCATGGCCGATGTCCAGCATGCGCTGGATGTCCTTGGCTTCGATGCGCTGGCCGGTGATGTCGATGGCCGCTTCGATCATCGACAGGACCATGCCCTTCACGCCGTAGCCGAAGACGCCGAGGTTGCGCTGCTGCACTTCCAGCAGGTGGCGGGCGGTCTGGGTGTCGTGCACGTCGATGTAACGCGACAGCAGGTCCAGGTAATCCTGCTCGGCCTTGCGGTAGTAATCCTCGCTCTTCCACAGCGTGTCGTCACCGTCAAAACCGACCAGGCCGATGGCGCGCTCGGGCGCAGGCGTGGAGGTGTTCATCGCGCAAGGATACAGCCGTCCCGGCACGTGGGACACCGGGCATGCTCAGTCGCCGTGCTGGCGCTGGTAGACCAGCAGGTCCAAGGCCGGGGCCTGGCCGGTCAACTGGGTCAGCAGGGTGTGCACCTGGCCGCGGTGATGGGTCTGGTGGTTGAACCAGTGCGCCAGGCCGGCGTCCACCCGCTGCAGCTGTGGCTCAGGCGTGGAGACCCGCCGATAGGTGACACGGGTCGCCAATGCCGCGTCGGACAGCCCGAGGACGAACGCGACGATGCCGGCATCCTCCTCGATCCGCGCCTGACGCAGCGCGGTGAAATCGGTGAACAGCAGCGTGTCGAGCGCGTATCCGGTATCGCCTTGCCCGGCCAATCGCCGCAACCAGATGCGATCGGTCACCAGCAGGTGGTTGAGCGTGCCTTCGATGGAATCAAAGAACGCGCCGCACGGCCTGCGGTAGTCCTCCTCGGCCAACGGCTCCACGGCGGCGTACAGGCGCTGGTTGGCCCAGGCGTTGTAGAGCGCCATGGCCTCGAAATGGGTCTTGAGGGTTGCCATCTGCGGATGGTCGAGCCCGGCGCAGGCGCCGTCAATACAACAAAAACCCGGGTGGCCGAAGCCACCCGGGTTCCCCATGCACCGGTCGTCCCGAAACAACCGTGGATCAGCGGCCCTGGCCGGCGGCGGTCCCGCCCGCGCCTGCGCCGGCCTGCTGGGCAGCAACGTAGGCCTTGTATTCATCGGCGCTCAGCTGGCCGTCCTTGTTGGCATCGGCCTGGTCGAACACCTGCGCCAGGCCCGCGTTCACCTGTGCCTCGCTCTTGCTGATGGTGCCGTTGCCATCGGTATCGATGCTGGCCCAGGTCTGCCCGCCACCGTTGGCCTGGGCAGATGCAGCTGCAGCCGCATCGGTGGCCTGGTCAGCCGCCTGGCCAGCCTGCGCCGCGGACTGCTGGGCCTGCGCTGCTTCGTTCTGCGCATGCGCCGCCTGCTGCTTTGCCGTCTGTGCCATCGCCGGGATGGCCAGCACGCTGCCGGCGGCGACGATCAGGGCGATCAGGGGCTTGCGGTTGCGAATAGTCATCGGGGGTGTCTCCTACCTGTTGGGTGGTGTTGCGCGGTCATGTGTTTGTTTCCGCACGGCACCTACCCTGCCACCCCGTTTCTGAATCGATTTTGCGCCACGATCGACGCCAACACGCACGGTTAACCACCTGCGCGACGGCATGCATTAGCGCGGTGGTTAGCGTGAAGTGAGCGGGTAGTAAGACGAGCATTCAGCGCTGCGCGATTTAACCGGCAGCGAACGAAAAAACTGCGTCAGTCGACGGTTTTTTCCGCTGACCGCGAACTGAACAACACCCACCCCAGTGCAACGCCGGCGAGTGCGCCGGCAATTTCCAGCACCACGCGGCTGCCCAGTTCGTTCGGATCGTGGATGGTGGCCAGGAACAGGCGCGCATACAGCGGCGACTCCAGGCGCACGATGCCCATGTAGAACAGCTTCCAGGTGTCGATGCCGGCGGCGATGATGACCGCGATGACGCACGACCAGCCGATGGCGTGGCCGACGGTCCAATGCAGCAGCCGGCACACGCGATGCCACAGCAGGTACACCAGCAGGCCGACCAGCAGGGCGATGGCACCCGCTTCGAGCGTACCGAGCAGGCCGAAGTGCAACGTGAGGTTCATCGGGTACGCAGGCGTGAGAAGGCAGCCAGTGTAAGGGTATCTGCAGGGCTGCGCCCCGCCCCCGACAGTTCTCCGGTGACGGTTGGACATGCCCGGGTAGATCCACGCCATGCGTGGATGAATCTCCATCGAAATCGAATATTTCGAAAATTGAACGAAAATCATCCACGCATGGCGTGGATCTACTGCAGATTGCGGAAAACTGTCGAAAGCACGGAATGCAGGCTGTTGCTTCGGCCGTTGCCGTTGCCTCTGCGGGTGCGCCCCCCTCCTACCGTACCGGCACGTCGTAGGCAGTATCGGGATCCGGTTCGGGCTGCAGGGTGTAATGCCACCACTCCTGCGGGTAATTGGCGAAGCCATGCTGTGCCATGGCCTGCAGCAGATGCTGGCGGTTCGCTGCCTGCGCCACGCTCAGCCCAGCGGCGGCGGTGTGCGCACGCGGGCCGAAGAAATCAAAGTCAGTGCCCATGTCCATCGCCTTGCAGGTGCCGCTGCGGCAATCAAGCAGCCCCAGGTCCACCGTGGCGCCACGGCTGTGCCCCGAACGCTCGGCAATGTAGCCATCGGCAAGCAGCTGCGGTTTCTGCAGATCCGGGTACTGCGCCGCCTTGCGCGACTGCTCGTGCGGGTCCTGCACCCAGGCCATGAAGGCCTGCACCGAGCGCACCGGGCGATAGCAGTCGTAGATGCGCAGTGCGAACCCCGCAGCGCGCAGATCGGCTTCAACCCGTGACAGCGCCTGTGCGGCCGGTGCCAACAGGTAGCACGCTGGCGCCTGATAGCCCGGCACGGGTGTGCCGGTGAAGTTGTTGGCGCCTGCGTAGCGGATGTCCATGTCGATGCGCGGCGACAGCGAGCGGATCTCCACCAGCCCCGCCGCCGCCGCATCGGTGGCGGTGGAGACGCGCGGTGGCTCAGCGGCGCGTGCCGCCGGTAGCAGGGCAATCGCCAGTGCGAGTGAAATGCAGGTCCTGGAAGTCATAGCTGAAGTCGATCTCCGGATCGATGGCGCGCAGTTCCAGCGTCGGTGCATCTTCGCCAGGCTGCAACCACGCCTGCGCCGAAGGTTCCAGCGTATCCCACTGCAACAGCCAGCGCCCCTGCAGCTGCAGCACGCGGGCACGCAGCAGGGGCGATTTGTCCACGCTGAAACGCAGTCCATCGGCCGCCGGACACAGTGAAGCCGCTCCCAGCCAGGGGTCGCGGTAACTTCCCTGTGCCTGTGCCAGATCGGTGCGACCCGCCGGGCGCGCGGCGGCGGTGGACGGCGCGGGGTGGCTGGCAGCAGCGCGCGTCGCCCGATCCCCTGCCAGCTCCGCCAGGTAGTACGCCGCGGGCTGCGCATCCTGCGGCGCCGTGAACCGCTTCAGCGTCGACTGCATCAGCGCGGTGCGGGCGTCCTCGCCCTCGCCGTTCATCAGCATCACCACGCCCACCTTGCGATCCGGCAGCAGCGCCAGCGACGAGTACATGCCGGACAGCGTGCCGGTGTGCGCCACCTTCCACTGTCCGTCCATGTCCGATACCCGCCAGCCCAGCCCATAGCCGTAGAAGCGGGCGTTCTCCCAGTCGCGTTGGCGATCGCCCAGCGGCATCGGCATGTGCAGTGTCCACAGCATGCGGCGCTGCTCGGCGCCAAGCCAATCCGGCACGAGTGAAGGGTCCAGCAGTACCTGCATCCAGCGCGTCATGTCACGCAGCGAGCAGCGGATGCCGCCCGCGGCCATCGAGGGCAGGTCGGGGCTGGTGTCTGCGTCGGCGCCGGTTGCCACCGTGTGGCCATCGCGCCGCACATGCGGCTGGGCGACATTGCCGACCTGCTTCACCGACCAGGCCCCCACCTGGCAACGGCTCATTCCCAACGGTCCAAACACCCGCTCGCGCATCAGCTGGTCGTACGGCTTGCCGCCCGCTGCCGCCGCCACTTCCCCGGCCACCACGTACATCAGGTTGTCGTAGGCATAGCCGCTTCGGAAGCTGGTGACCGGTTTCAGGTGCGCCAGCCCGGCAAGGATGTCGGCGCGGGTGAAGGCATTGGGTTCGGGCCACAACATCAGGTCACCGGCCCCCAGGCCGAGGCCACTGTTGTGGATGAGCAGATCGCGTACCTGCAGGTGTTCGCCCACCCACGCATCGTGCATGCGGAACGCGGGCAGATGACGCTGCACCGGATCGTCCCAGCGCAGCCTGCCCTCCTGCACCAGCGTGGCCAGCAACGCGGCCGTCATCGCCTTGCTGTTGGAGGCGATCTTGAACAACGTGTCCTCATCGATGCGTCCGCCATCTCCGCGCGCGCCCTCGGCATGGCGATACACCACCTGTCCGTCCTCGACCACCGCCATCGCCAGCCCGGGCAGGTGTTCGTGCTGGACCACGAAGGCGATGTCGGCGTCGATGCGTGCGCTGTCAGCCGCACGCGCCGGAGCAACGGCCCACGCAGCGGCCACGCACGCGGCTATCATTCCGAAACGGAAGCGCCGGGCCATGCCCGGCGACCTCCAGCCCACACCGTCGACCACAACGGCACGAGGCGCTTCCATCAGTAATTCCACGTCACCGTCAGCTGCGCATAGCGCGGCGACTGGAAGCCGGTGCCGTAGCCATACATCGGATTGGGCGTGCCGATGCTGTCCTGCGGCTCGTAATCCTGGTCCACGCTGACCACGCGCTGCTGGTTCAGCACGTTGTACACCGCCAGCTTCAGGCGCAGGTCGGTGGGAATGGGCACCTTGTAGGACACGCTCACGTCCAGGTCGTAGGTCCACGGCGTACGGCCATCGCCACCGCGCGGCGAATGCACGAACACGCGCTCGGACGGCACCGTCGACTGGCAGTTGGACACGCACACGTAGTAGCTGTGGAAATCGGTATCGTCGAACGGATTGCCGGCGCCGAAGCGGGTGATCGGGCTGCCCGACTGCACGCCCAGGGTGGCGGCCACGCTCAGGTTCTCGGTCAGCGCGTAGCTGCCACGGAACTTGAACTGGTGGCGGCGGTCGTTGGCCAGGTAGCCGTAGCCCCGGTAGTTGACCCACGGGTTGTCGAAGTTCTCGGTGCGCCCGGCATCGGCGAAGTCGGTATCGGAATTCACCGGGCCTTCGGCGTTGCCGCGGCCATAGGCCAGGGTGTACGACGCATTGAAGCCCCACTTGCCGTCCCAGGCACGGTCGACCTGCAGCTCCAGCGCCTTGTAGTCACGCTTGGGCTTCACCCAGCCGCGCTGGCCCACGTAGTTGCCATCGTCGTCGTACAGCGCCCAGCCTTCCTTGGACGTGTCGATGTCGATCCAGCCATCGTTGCTGCCATCACAGTTGGTGTCACCCCACACCCTGTTGGTGCGCCCGGGATTGCCCATGATCCATACGCCGTCGATCGCACCGCATTGGCCGGTGGCGGTGATGTTCATGTCATCGATGGCGTTGTGCAGCCGGCGATAAGTGACGCTGGCGGCGACCGACCACGACGCGCTCAGCATGTGCTGGAAACCAAGGATGGCTTCATCCTGGTAGACCGGGTCCATGTCGCGGTTCACTTCCGCGCGCAGGTCCGGCACGCTGCCATCGCCCTGCGAGTTGTCGACCGGGCCGATCTGCGCGCCCAGGTTGGGAACGTTGTTGCTGGCACCGGTGTAGCCCAGGAACTCATACCAGGTGCGCTCATCGAGGAAGCCGCCGGCCTGCTTGATGTTGATGACGTTGGCCACCGGCAGGTAGTAGCGGCCCAGGTTGCCGAACACCTTGGTGGTGCCATCGCCACGCACATCCCACGAGAAGCCGAGGCGCGGGGCGATCATGTTGTCGATCTTGATGTAGCTGTCGCCGTCGCCGCCCTTGTTGTCGAAGCTCTCCACCCGCGCACCGATGTTGAGCAGGAAGTTCGGCGTGACCTGCCAGTTGTCTTCCAGGTAATAGGCCGAGTTGATGGTCTCGAACGAGCCGGCCACTTCATAGCGGCGCGTGCGGGCGACCAGACCACTGGCCGGCACCGTGCCGCCATTGAGCGGGCTGCCCGGCGTGCGGTAGTAGATGTCGTAGCGCAGGCCACCCGGGCCGGGATAGGCGCGCTCGTAGTCGGAGGTGTTTTCCTCGCGGTCCAGGCCGAAGCGCAGCAGGTGATTGCCGATGGACCATTCAAAGTCGGCGCGGGCCGCCTTTCGCGTATCCAGCGCCGATTCCAGCTGCGAGCTGCTGGTGCAGCTGCGGTCACCCTGCAGGCTGGGCGGAATGCCGTCGGCCGCGGTGCGGTTGTCGAACACGCGGTTGCAGTTGTCGTCCATCAGCGAGCTCTGCACGCGGTTGCGCTTGTTCTCGCCATACATCAGCTTCATGGTCAGATCGTTGTTGACCTGCCAGCTGTAAGTGCCCGACCAGTTCTTGCCGCCCACGGTATTGACGACCTGGTTGCTGCGCTCGCCGATGATGTCGCCGCTGTCGTAGTCGTAGCGATACACATCGGTGAGGGTCTTGTTGCGGTCGGAAAAGCCGAACAGCGACAGCATCTGGTTGTCGGTGATCTGCCAATCCAGCTTGCCGCCCCAGAACGGTTCATCGGCCTTGCCCTGGTTGAGGAACGTGCCGGCATCGTTGGTGGATTTCGGACGATAGTCACGGGCTTCGTACATGCCGAAGAAGAACAGCTTGTCCTGCACCAGCGCACCGGAAGCGAACACGTTCAGTGCACTGCGGCTGTAGTCGTCCTGGCGGGCACTGATGTAGCGGCTGCCGGTACCGTCATAACGATCACGCGCCTGCGATTGCCACGCGCGCGGTTCGAATACCAGCTCGGCACCGGCCTTGAAGTCGTTGCTGCCCGAGCGGGTGACTGCATTGATCACGCCACCGGTGCTGCGCCCGAACTCCACCGAGTAACCGCCGGTCTTGACCTGGAATTCCTGGTAGAAGGCAAACGGCACGGATGAGAAGCCGACCCGGTTGTAGAAGTCAGTGACGTTCAGGCCGTTGATGTAGACCGTGTTCTCGGCCACCGACGAACCGCCGAAGGAAATGCCCTGGCCGCCCAGCGAACCCTTGCCCTTCACCGCACCAGGTGCCAGCAGCGCCACGGCGGTGATGTCACGGTCCACCGGCAGTCGCGACAGTTCCTCGCGGGTGATGTTGGTGGCCGATTCGGTGGACTTCACGTCCACCATCGAGATCACCTGCGGCGCACGCACTTCCACCGTACCCAGTGTACTGACCGCACCCAGCGGCACGTTCACCGTGGTTGCGCTGCCCAGGCTGACGGTGACCTGGCCCACGCGGCTGGCCGCGCCGCCCGGCAGGCTCACGTCCATGTCGTAGGTGCCGACCGGCAGCAGCGGGATGCGGTAGCTGCCCTTGCTGTCGGCCTGCACCGAACGCACAAAGCCGGTTGCCGGATTGCGCACCGTAACCGTGGCGCCTGCGGGTACGCTGCCGGCGTCGCTGGTAAGGCGGCCGACCACGGCACCGTCCTGTGCCAATGCGCTGGGTGCCAGTGTTGCCAGGCACGTGCCGAGGGCGACGCACAGGGCCGCCCGCTTGATGGTGTAAGCCTTCATCCCCTGCTCTCTCCTGCAAGAATTGAATGGTGGTGTGGGTGGTGTGTCGCGCTAGCGTTGCCCGGTCGGCAGTACCCGCCACTGGAGGTCGTAGTTCCATTGGTCGAAGTACAGGTTGCCGCCTGCCCACTCGGCCTCGCCGCGCTGCGAGTCGACCGTTTCCGAGCGGTAGTGCTGTTTGGCCGGCACCAGGGCCTGGCCGAAATCGTCGTTGAAGGCGATGCGGTAGCCATCGAGGCCACCCAGATAGAAATCGCGCAGTGCAGGCACGTCGCTGGCCAGCGCGCCGGTGGTCACGTCCATCGGCACCCAGCCATATGGCGCCAGATAGACCTGCCCCCAATCGTGCAGGTTGTTGTAGCCGCTGCCATCATCGGAAAACACCATGCCCGACTGCCAGCGCGCCGGAATGCCGTTCATGCGCAGCAACGCGATCAGCAGCAGGGTCTGCTGGCCACAGTCGGCGTGGCCGGCGCGCAGCGCGTAATCGCTGATGTTGCTGATCGTGGCGTACTCGCGTGCACCGGCCCACGGAATGCGATCGACTGCGGCAAACAGCCTGCGTACGACTTCATACGGGCGCGTCTCGCCCTGCAGCACCTGGTCGGAAAACAGCTTCAGTGCCGGGGTGAAGCGCACATGTGGCAGCTGCTCGGCCAGGTAGGGTGCCAGCGCTGGATCGGTCGGGGTGGCCTGCACCTTGGCCGGATCGATCGCGGTGTGGCGCGCGAAGATCGTCACCGCGTAGCGGATCTCGAAGCGCGTGGGTTTTCCGGCCACGGCCTTCGCTTCCAGGTAGGCAGTGCGCTGCAGCGTACTGGCCGGCGCCACCCGCGCCTTGCCCGGCGCGCTGCCCAGCCACTGCACCCGTTCCTGCTGACCGGGTAGTTCGCGTGGGTAGGGAATCCAGGCACGAACCGTTTCGCCCGCGGGCACCGCGTCGGCCTTCACCGTCAGCGACTGGGTGAATTCGATGCGCTGCGGCAGCACCGAGGCCTGGCCGCTCTGTTCAGCCGCGGCGATCACGCGCGCATGGTGTGCATTGAGCACTTCGTTCGGGCCGGGCGCCGGCAGCGGCGCATCCGCGCGGCGGCGAGCGCGCGCTTCATCGCTGAGCAGGAACAGGTTCGACGGCGCCCGTTTGAAGTACCAGCGCGTGCCATCGATATCGAGATGTTCGATCAGGCCGAGCTGGTCCCAGCGCGCGAACTCTTCATCGGTCAGGTCGGGAATCCAGCGCCGCACGGCCGCCTTGGCGGCGGCCTGGTCCAAGGAGAAATCCAGGCGGATGCGCCGCATGCGCTCCTGCTGGAAGCCGATGTCCTGTTCGCTGACGCCAGGCTCGGCCGCATCGGCTGCCGACCATGTGCTCAGTTCGCTCCCCGCTTCGGAGAACCGCCCGGCATCGATCATCTGCACCACCTGCGCGAACTGCGTGGCCGACGGCGGTGGCTGCGCCGCAGCGGACCACGCGCACAGCAGCAGCGCGGCACTCAGGCCGGCAGCAGCAGGCAGACGCAGTTTGCGAACGGCAGAATCCACAGCGACACTTCCCAAGCGCGGGTGGTAACGGCTGTGTAACACGGGCCGGGAGACCGGTCAATAATTTATTCTTGCTTTCGACGCCGAAAGGAATAAATATTCCAACAGGCATTCGAGGAGGGTGTGCAGCGCATGATCCTGGCTTCCCGCGAACCGCGCCGGCACTGGCCGCGCCGGTTGACCCTGGCCCTGTGCCTGCTGGCCGCCCCGGCCTTGGCACTGGCTGCCCCGACGCCTGATCCCGGCGCACCGCTGCCCTATGTGATTGGCCTGCACGAGGCCTACCTCACGCCGGACTACTGGGCGGCACGGCTCGACAACGCCGACATTCCGATCCTCGACCGCACGCAGATCGACGCGCAGAACGCGCGGATGCGGGCGCAGGACAGCCACATCCAGGACATCGCCATGCTGCCCGCGCAGCTGGATGTCGCGCAGGTCCGCGACGGCATCGTTGCGCTTTCGACCTGGCCCCAGCGGGCGCTGTATGACGCGCACGGCCAGGCGATTGCCCCCGCCGTGCGCAGCGCGATCGAAACCAACCTCGCCCTGCAGGCCATTCCCGCGCAGGTGGCACCGCAGTACGGGCTGGTGGTGAAGCGCGCAGCACTGCGCACCTTCCCCACCCGCGAGCGCGTGTTCAGCAGCATCGGCGACACCGACATCGACCGCTTCCAGGAATCGGCACTGTTCCCGGGTGACAAGGTCGCCGTGGTCCATCGCAGCGCCGATGGCCACTGGCTGTTCGTGCACAGCGAACGCTACAGCGCATGGATCGAGGCCGATGCCATCGCCAGCGGCGACAAGACCACGGTGCTCGGTTATGGCGCCAAGGGGCCGTACCGCATCGTCACCGGTGCCACCGCGCAGACCGCCTACACGCCGGAGGAACCCCGCGTGTCGCGCCTGCAGCTGGACATGGGCGTGCGGCTGCCGGTGCTGGCCGAGTGGCCGGCGTCCGAACCGGTAAACGGCCAGCAGGCACATGCCGCGTGGGTGGTGCAGCTGCCGGTGCGCGAAGGCGATGGCCGGTTGAAGCTGGTGCCAGCGCTGCTGCCGCGTTCGCAGGACACCGCCGCCGACTATCTGACGCTGACCCCGCGCCTGCTGCTGCAGCAGGCCTTCAAGTTCCTCGGCGAACGCTACGGCTGGGGCCACGACTACGACACCCGCGACTGCAGCGGATTCGTTTCCGAGATCTACCGCAGCTTCGGCGTGCTGCTGCCGCGCAATACCAGCGCGCAGGCGATCAGCCCGGCACTGGACCGCCTGCCGTTCACCGGCAAGGACGGCAAGGCCGTGCGCGACCGCGCCGTCACCGGCCTGCAGGTGGGCGACCTGGTCTACATCCCCGGCCACGTCATGATGGCCATCGGCCACGTCGAAGGCCGCACCTGGGTCATCCACGATACGGCGGGCGGCAGCTGGTACGGTGCCGACGGCAAGCGCGTGCAGGCCCATCTCAACGGTGTTTCGGTCACCCCGCTGGAGCCGATGATGGCCAGCGACAGCGTCCGCTACATCGACCGCATCACCAACATCCAACGCCTGCGTGCCAAGACCCCCTGAATGAAGATCACTGCCATCGAACTGGGCATGCTGCGCGTGCCCCTGAAAACGCCCTTCAAGACGGCGCTGCGCACGGTGGAGACCGTGGAAGACGTGGTGGTGCTGATCCGCACTGACAGCGGCCACACCGGTTATGGCGAGGCACCTGCCACCGCGGTGATCACCGGTGACACCCACGGATCGATCATCGAAGCGATCCGCCACTTCATCGGCCCGCGCCTGATCGGCCAGGAAGTGGTCAACCTCAACCGCCTGTGCACGCTGGTGCAGACATCGATGGAGCGCAATACCAGCGCCAAGGCCGCGGTGGAGATCGCGCTGTACGATCTGTGGGCACAGCTGCATGGCGCGCCGCTGTACCAGATGCTGGGCGGCGGCGATCCGGTCATCACCACCGACATCACCATCAGCGTGGACTACATCGACAAGATGGTGGCCGATTCGCTGTCGGCGATCGAACGCGGTTTCGAGTCGCTGAAGATCAAGGTCGGCAAGGACATCGGCGTGGATATCGAACGGGTCAAGGCCATCCATGCCGCCGTCGAAGGCCGTGCCCTGCTGCGGCTGGATGCCAACCAGGGCTGGACCGCCAAGCAGGCCGTGCACGCAATGCGCACCCTGGAAGAAGCCGGGGTAGTGCTGGAACTGCTGGAGCAACCGGTGAAGGCGGCCGACATCAATGGCCTGAAGTACGTCACCGACCGCGTCAACACCCCGGTGATGGCCGACGAAAGCGTGTTCAGCCCGAGCCAGGTGATGGACCTGATCCAGCAGCGCGCGGCCGACATCATCAACATCAAGCTGATGAAGACCGGTGGCCTGTCCAACGCGATCCGCATCGCCGACATCGCCGGCATCTACGGCGTGCCCTGCATGATCGGCTGCATGATCGAGTCGAGCATCAGCGTGGCTGCGGCGGTGCATCTGGCGGTGGCCAAGAGCGATGTGATCACCAAGGTCGACCTGGACGGCCCGTCGCTGGGCCAGTTCGACCCGGTCAGCGGCGGCGTGCGCTTCAACGAGTCGGAAATCAGCATCAGCGACGTGCCGGGGCTGGGCATCACCGAAGTGCGCGGGCTGGAGATGCTGGGTTGATCTCTGCCTTGCGGCTGGCCTGGCGTACAACTGCCTTTGGGTCGGGCGTTACTTTTCTTTCTGCGGAAAGAAAAGTAACCAAAAGAAACGCTCCGCCGGCCGCGAGCCGACGTACTGCGCACGTCGGTGCCCTGTGCTCCTCGGTCCGGCGAGGGACGGCGCGGAACTCGCTGCGCTCAGACACCCGCGCCTCTTCGCCCTCGCCGGACCTGCGGTGCTCGGCTCGCTTGAAGGCGGACTCAACGTCAAAGGCAACAACTGCACCCCGTAGATCCACGCCATGCGTGGATGCTCCTGCTTCTGCTCTACCCCGTACCCCCTTCGCGGCTGGCACGCGCGCGATCTGTCCGGGGTCGGGTGGGTGGGGTTTGCAGGGGTGTCCGCCGCATGGGCCCGAGGCATGCCTCGGGCGGGTTGGGCAGGACGCCCAACCCAGGTCTTGCCGTTTGCGCAGGACAGCGCAAACGCGCAAGCGCGGCCAAGCTTACAGGGACGTACTTGCGGCGTCCCCTGCAAACCCCACCCGCCCGATCCATTACATGACACGCTCTACGCTGCCAACCGCAACGCGCCTCCCCATGCCCGGACACCCCGCATGCCGCCCCTGCTGAAAATCCGCACCGAGCGCGGGCAGATGTCGGCCATCGAACGTCGCATCGCCGATTTCATTCTCGACAACGCCCACCTGCTGCGCGATTACTCCTCGCAGCAGCTGGCCAGCGCCCTGGGCATCAGCCAGTCCAGCGTGGTCAAGTTCAGCCAGAAGCTCGGCTTCAAGGGCTACCCGGACCTGAAGTATTCCATCGGCCAGGACGTGGCCCGTGCCGGCGCCGACCCGCAGCAGGCACCGGCCGAGCCCGATACCAGTGATGATTACCTGCGGCTGGGCGATGCCCTGCGCCGCAGCAAGGCACAGGCCGAGGAAGAGACCCGCCAGGCCAACCCGCGCGAGGAGATCGAGCGCATCGTGCAGTTGCTCGACGGCGCACCCAAGCTGTTCGTGCACGGCCTTGGCGATGATGGCCTGTACGCGCGCGAATTCGCCATGCGGCTGTCACTGCTCGGCCTGCTGGTGGTGCCGCATACCGATCCGATCCTGATGCTGGCCAACCTCTCGGCCGCTCGCCCGGGCGATGTGCTGCTGATGTTCTCCGAGTTCGGCAACCTGCCGCAGCTGTCGCAGCTGTCACGCCAGTTCCAGGACATGGGCGGCAGGGTCGTGTCGATCACCCGCCACACCGCCAATCCGCTGCGCGCGCATGCCGATGCCGCACTGGTGGTATGTGCCCATGACCGCGCACCGCAGGTGGCACAGCTGCTGTACCGTAGTGCGATGCACGCGCTGCTGGATTTCCTGTTCGTGCTGCTCTGCCACGCCAATCCGGATCGCCAGCAGCAGCTGGCGGTGAACCTGGAACGGATCGACCACCTGTTGGATTCCTGACCGGAGCATCCGATGAAACTGCTGCTGGCCCGCCTTGCTTCCACCGCGCTGCCGCTGCTTGCAGCATTCACCCTCCACGCTGCGCCGCTGGATGGCGCGCGTCAGCTGATCGTGGTCACCAGCCCCTCCTGGGACAGCACGCAGGGACAGCTGCAGGCGTTCGTGCGTGATGGCAGGCAGTGGCGTGCGCATGGCCAGGCCTTCCCCGTGGCACTGGGCCGCACCGGCAGTGCGTGGGGCCTGGGCCTGCACCCGGCGCAGGCCGAGGGCCCGCAGAAGCAGGAAGGGGATGGCCGCAGCCCAGCCGGCGTATTCGCGCTGGGCAGTGCCTTCGGCTATGCGATCACCCGCCCCGGCACCGCGATGGTCTACCAGCCCATGCTGGAAAGCAGCTACTGCATGGATGTTCCGGCGTCGCCCTTCTACAACCGCATCGTCGATGCGAAGAAGGTCGGCAGCGCCGCAGTGACCGGTTCCACCGAGCCGATGCGGCTGGACCTGCACAACAAGGGCGACGTGCGTTACCAGGAAGGCTTCGTGATCGCGCACAACCCGGACAACCAGCCGGGTAAGGGCAGCTGCATCTTCGCCCATCTGTGGCGTCAGCCGGGCGAGGCCACCGCCGGTTGCACCGCCATGCCGCAGGCACGCATGCAGGCGCTGTTGAACTGGTTGCGCCCGCAGGACACACCACGTTTTGTCCTGCTGCCACGCGCCGAGTACCTGCGCCTGCAGGCACAGTGGCAGTTGCCCGCGCTTGAAGGAGCCGCACCGTGAGCAGCAGCGAAGAACCGCAACTGCAACGTGCGGTCAGCCGTTGGCAGATCGTCGGCCTGTCGATCAACGACGTGGTCGGCAGCGGCATCTACCTGCTGCCCGCCGCCACCGTCGCCCTGCTCGGCCCCTTCAGCGTGTGGGGCGTGGTCGCCGCCGGCATCGTGGTGGCCCTGCTGGTGCTGTGCTACGCGCAGGCGGCCAGCTATTTCGATGAGCCCGGCGGCAGCTACCTGTATGCCCGCGAGGCGTTCGGGCGCTTCGCTGGATTCGAGATCGGCTGGATGATCTGGCTGACCCGCATCAGCTCGGCGGCCGCGCTCAGCAATGCGCTGGCCGATGCAGTGGCACGGTTCTGGCCATGGGCCGGTGGCGGCCTGGGCCGCATCGCAATCATCGTGGTCTCGCTCGGCTTCCTCACCGGGGTCAACATCATCGGCGTGCGCTCGGCCGCACGCACCGGCATCGTGCTGGTGATCGGCAAGATGCTGCCGCTGCTGCTGTTCGTGGCCATCGGTGCGTTCTACATCGACCCGCAGCTGGCGTTCTCCGGTCAGCGTCCGGACCCGCACGACCTGCAACGCATGGGCGAAGCGGCACTCCTGCTGCTGTATGCCTATGCGGGGTTCGAGAACATTCCGGCCGCGGCCGGCGAGTACCGCAATCCGCGTCGCGACATTCCGTTCGCGCTGATCACCATGATCATCACCGTCACCGTGATCTATGCGGCCGTGCAGATCGTGGCACAGGGCACGTTGCCCGGCCTGGCCGGCTCAGCCACGCCGCTGGCCGACGCCGCTGCCAGCTTCGGTGGTGAAGCACTGGCACTGATCCTGACCGTGGGCGCGACCATCTCCATCCTCGGCACCAACAGCAACACGATGATGATGGGCCCGCGCTTCCTGTTTGCCCTGGCACGCGATGGCTACGGTCCGAAGGTGCTGGCGCAGGTGCATCCGCGTTTCCGTACGCCGGCCGCGGCGATCTTCTGCCAGGGCCTGATCGCGCTCGGCCTGGCCCTGTCTGGTTCGTTCGTGCAGCTGGCGCTGCTGTCGATGACCACCCGCCTGTTCGCCTACATCGGCACTGCAGCGGCGGTACTGGTGCTGGCCAAGCGCTACGCCGACCGCCCCGGCGCGTTGAAGCTGCCCGGTGGCCCGTTGATTCCGGTGCTGGCGTTGTTGCTGTGCGTGGCGCTGTTCGCCAGTGCCAGCTGGCAGAACATCGCCGCCGCCCTGGTCGCCTTCGCCATCGGCGCGGTGATCTACAAGCTGCCGCGAAAAGATGCCGACGCCGGGTGACCGGTGGCGCCGGGCCATGCCCGGCGGATTGATCTGACGATCACGCTGCCCGCCCGGGTCGTTAACCGCCACCCAGGCACGATCAGGCTTCGTCCACCACGGAGCCCTTCCATGACCGATTACCAGATTCCCGGCCGCGTGCCGGACGACAGCACCCCGCGCCAGGCGGTTTCCGATTACTGGCGCGATCGCTACACAAGCGAGCCCTATTACGACAATCAGCTGTTCTTCGATGACTACGAGCCGGCGTACCAGATTGGCCACACGGCGCGCGCGCAGGACATGATCCGCGCTTATGAAGAGATTGAAGGCGAGCTGGAATCGCGCTGGGCCAGCGAACGTGGCAAGAGCCGGCTGGAGTGGGCGCAGGCCCGCAGTGCCGTGCGCCGCGGCTGGGACGAGGCCCATGTGGCCGACCCACGTCTGACGCGCGGTAGCTGACCCATGGATTGCCGGTAGCACCGGGCATGGCCCGGCGCTACCGGCCTGCAATCAGTCCTGTTCGGGCAACGGCGGCACTGAAGCGGGGCGCTTGGGCTCGGCTGCATTGGCTGCGATCAGGTCTCGGGTGTTCTTCTGCACGGCCACGGCACCGAACAGCGACAGCGCGAAGGCCATGCCGTAGAAGCCCTTCTCGCTCAGTACCAGGGTGGCGTTCCACAGGCCAACCAGCAGCAACAACAGCGCAGACAGCAACGCGAACCAGCACAGCGCGTAATACAGGCCGCTGACCGGGATCTCCTCGACACGGTCGCGCACGCTCTTCTGCAGCGACACCGCCGCGAACAGGCCAAACAGCAGCAGGGTGAGGTAGTAGCCCTTCTCGTTCAGCGGCATCTCCGCATTGAACAGGCCCACCAGGTAAGCCACCGCGCCCAGCAGCAGGGCCACCCAGGAGGCAGCAATGAAAGCGGGCGAGGGTCGATGGATGATCGGTGCGTTCATTGCGGTTCCTTGCAGTCAGGCGGGCATGCTTTGCCCGGGCGTGAACACCCTAGACCATCCGCGCTCCAGCGCACAGGGGGAGCAGGACCTTCGGGCCAGGACCGTCACCCCGCCGATGGTATACAAGGGAGAGCCTGGCCATCCGCATCCCCACGCTGGAGATACCCATGACCCGCACTCCCCTGCTGCTCGCCCTCGGCCTGCTGCCGATCCTCGCCACCACCGCCTGCAGTGCCGCCGGCCCCGATGCCAGCGGGCAGAAGGCTGCCGCCAGCACGGACGCCGCCGACCAGCGCCCGTTCACCGCCACCGAAGTCAGTCGTTTCGACCAGCCGTGGGCCATGACCTTCCTGCCCGATGGCAGCCTGCTGGTGACCGAGAAGCGCGGCAAGCTGCAGCGCCTGGATCTGGCCAGTGGCCAGAAGCATGAAATCACCGGTGTCCCCAAGGTGGCCTACGGTGGCCAGGGCGGCTTCGGCGATGTCATCGTGCATCCGGATTTTGCCCGCAATCATGTCGTTTACGTCAGCTATGCCGAGGAAGGCACGCTTGATACCCGCGGTGCAGCCGTCGCGCGTGCCACCCTCGCCCTGGACGCCAAGGGCGGTGGTGAGCTGAAGGACCTGAAGGTGATCTGGCGGCAGACCCCCAAGGTCAGCGGTGAAGGCCACTACGGCCACCGCCTCGCCTTCGGTCCGGACGGCAAGCTGTGGATCAGTTCCAGCGAGCGGCAGAAGTTCGACCCGGCACAGGACATGAGCGGCAATCTGGGCAAGATCATCCGCCTCAACGACGATGGCAGCCTGCCGGCCGACAATCCGTTCGCCTCGCAGGGTGGCGTGGCCGCACAGGTGTGGTCGCTCGGCCACCGCAACGTGCTCGGTATCGCCTTCGATGCCAACGGCAAGCTGTGGGCGCAGGAAATGGGCCCGGCCGGTGGCGACGAGCTGAACCTGATCGTACGCGGCGCCAACTATGGCTACCCGATCGTCTCCAACGGCGACCATTACGATGGCCGCCCGATTCCCGATCACGACACCCGCCCGGAATTTGCCGCCCCGAAGGTCACCTGGAACCCGGTGATCTCACCGGCCGGCCTGATGTTCTACAGCGGCACCCTGTTCCCGCAGTGGAAGGGCAGTGCCTTCATCGGCGGCCTGTCATCCACCTCGCTGGTGCGTGTCAGCTTCGAGGGCGACACCGCGCGCGAAGCCGAACGCTTCAACATGGGCGAGCGCATCCGCGAAGTGGAACAGGGCCCGGACGGCGCGCTGTGGCTGCTGGAGGATGGCAACAAGGCGCGCCTGCTGAAGCTGACACCGAAAACCTGACCGCACGGTGGTGGGCGGGGGCGGGGCGGGGGGGAGGCTAAACACCCCCCCGCCGCGGCGGCGGCGGGGGGGTGAGGGGGGTGGGGTGGCAGGCGACGTGGGCCGCGGAC
>NZ_JBRRDR010000062.1:0-22148 GCF_056759755.1 Stenotrophomonas sp. STEN046 | reverse complement strand
GTGGCGGGGGTTTCCCTGGCGTTTGCCAGGGGTAGGGCGGTTTACCTCGGTTTTTTTTTTGTTTTGGGTGTTCTTCTTTTCTTGCTTTGGTTTGGGGTAACGGGGTCGCCGGATTTTGCGGGCGACCGCGCATTGCAGGTCAGTGATGGATGGTCGGCTCGCCGTGCTGCACCAGCTGGCCACCACCGTTGCGGGTGACAAACTTGCGCAGTGCCACGTAGAACACCGGAGTGAGGAACAGGCCGAACAGGGTCACGCCCAGCATGCCGGCGAACACGGTGATACCTGTCACCGAGCGCACTTCGGCGCCAGCACCATGCGACAGCACCAGCGGCACGGTGCCGGCGATGAAGGCGATGGAGGTCATCACGATCGGGCGCAGACGCAGGCGGCAGGCTTCCAGTGCGGCTTCAACGATGCCCTTGCCGCCCATCTCCAGTTCTCTGGCGAATTCGACGATCAGGATCGCGTTCTTGCACGCCAGGCCCATCAGCACCACCAGGCCGACCTGCACGAACACGTTGTTGTCACCACCAGTCAGCCAGACGCCGAACAGCGCCGACAGCAGGGTCATCGGCACGATCAGGATCACCGCCAGCGGCAGCGACCAGCTTTCGTACAGCGCGGCCAGCACCAGGAACGCCAGCATGATCGCCACCGGGAACACGATGAAGGCGGCCTTGCCCTGGGTCGCCTGCTGGTAGCTCAGGTCGGTCCATTCAGTGGTCATGCCCACCGGCAGCACCTTGGCGGCGATCTGGGTGAGGTTGTTCATCGCTTCGGCCGAGGAAAGCAGGCGCGGATCAGCTTCACCGGCAAGATCGGCGGCCGGGTAGCCGTTGAAGCGCAGCACCGGGTCCGGACCGTAGGTTTCCTTGATGGTCACCATCGAGCCGATCGGCACCATCTCGCCACGGTCGTTGCGGGTACGCAGCTTGGCGATGTCTTCGACGCTCTCACGGTACGGACCGTCGGCCTGGGCGATCACCTGCCAGGTACGACCGAACTGGTTGAAGTCGTTGACGTAGGCCGAACCCAGGTAGGTCTGCAACGTATCGAACAGCTCGGTCAGCTGCACGCCCTGCGCCTTGGCCTTTACGCGATCCACTTCCGCATCCAGCTGCGGCACATTGGCCTGGTAGCTGGTGATCGGGAAGGCCATGCCCGGCGTCTGCGCCACCGCACCCTGCATCGACTGCACCGCATTCTGCAATGCGCCGTAGCCGAGATTGCCGCGGTCTTCGATGAACATCTGGTAGCCGTTGCCGTTGCCCAGTCCGAGGATCGGCGGCGGCATCATCGCGAACGCGAAGCCCTCCTGCAGGCCAGCGATCTTCTGGTTGATCTCGGCATTGATCTGCGCAGCGGTACGGCCATGACGCTCGTTGAACGGCTTGAGCGGAATGAACGCCACGCCGGTGTTCGGGGTGTTGGTGAACTGCAGTGCATTCAGGCCGGGGAAGGAGATGGTGTGGGCCACGCCATCGGTTTCCTGGGCGATCTTGGCGACCTTGCGCAGCATTTCATCGGTACGTGCGATCGACGAGCCTTCCGGCAGCTTCACGCCTGCGATCAGGTACAGCTTGTCCTGGGTCGGGATGAAGCCCGGCGGCACCAGCTTGAAGATCACGCCGGTACCCACCAGCAGGATCGCGTAGACCACGAACACCGCGCCACGACGGCCGAGGATCTTCGACACGCCCCGCTCGTACTTCTCCGAGCTGGACTTGAAGAAGCGGTTGAACGGACGGAACACCCAGCCAAACAGACGGTCGATGATGCGGGTGGGCGCGTCCTTGGCCGCGTCATGCGGCTTCAGCAGGCGCGCGGCCAGAGCCGGCGACAGCGTCAGCGAGTTGATCGCCGAGATCACCGTGGAGATGGCGATGGTGACCGCGAACTGCTTGTAGAACTGGCCGGTGACACCGGACAGGAACGCCATCGGCACGAACACGGCACACAGCACCAGCGCGATGGCGACGATCGGGCCGGACACTTCGCGCATGGCCTGGTGCGCCGCTGCGGTCGGCGACAAACCTTCCTCGATGTTACGCTCGACGTTCTCCACCACCACGATCGCGTCATCGACCACGATGCCGATTGCCAGCACCAGGCCGAACAGGCTCAGCGTGTTGATCGAGAAGCCCAGCAGATACAGCGCGGCGAAGGTACCTACCACCGACACCGGCACGGCGATCAGCGGGATGATCGAGGCACGCCAGGTCTGCAGGAACAGGATCACCACCAGCACCACCAGGGCGATGGCTTCAAGCAGGGTCGAGACCACGGCCTTGATCGAGTCACGCACGAAGATGGTGGTGTCATACACCGCTTCGTACTTCACATCGGCCGGCATGGTCTTCTGCATCTCGTCCATGGTGCCGATGACCGCGTCACGGATCTCCAGCGCGTTGGCGCCCGGCGACTGGAAGATGCCGATGCCGACGGCGTTCTTGCCATCCAGCTGCGAGCGCAGGGTGTAATCGCCGGCGCCCAGTTCCACGCGGGCCACATCGGACAGGCGCACGATCTCACCATCGGTGCCGCTCTTGAGCACGATGTCGCCGAACTCCTTTTCGCTCTTCAGCCGGCCCTGTGCGTTGATGAGGGTCAGGAACTGGCTGTTGGGCAGCGGCTCGGCGCCGAGCTGGCCGGCCGAGACCTGCACGTTCTGCTCGCGCATCGCCCGCACCACGTCGCTGGCGGTCAGGCCGCGCGAGGCGACCTTGTCCGGGTCCAGCCAGGCGCGCATGGCGTAGTCACCACCGCCGAAGATCTGTGCATCGCCCACGCCGGGAATACGGGCCAGTGCGTCCTTGACGTGCAGGCGGGCGTAGTTGCGCAGGTACAGCGTGTCGTACTTGCCGTTGGGCGAGGTCAGGTGCACCACCATCAGGAAGGTCGGCGACTGCTTCTGGGTGGTCACGCCCTGTCGACGCACATCCTCGGGCAGGCGCGCCTGCGCCTGCGCCACGCGGTTCTGCACCTTCACTGCTGCCGCGTCCGGGTCGGTACCCGGGCGGAAGGTGACGGTCATCTGCAGCACGCCATCGGAGCCGGCCACCGACTTGAGGTACATCATGCCCTCGACGCCGTTGATCGCCTCTTCAAGCGGGGTGGCAACGGTTTCGGCAATGACCTTGGGGTTGGCGCCCGGATACACCGTGCGCACGACCACCGACGGCGGCACCACTTCCGGGTACTCGCCGATCGGCAGGATCGGGATCGAGATCAGGCCTGCGGCGAAGATCACGATCGACAGCACCGCCGCGAAGATCGGCCTGTCGATGAAGAAACGGGAAAAGTCCATGGAGGAATTCCTGGGAAATGCCATCGGCGGGCAACAGCCGCCCTGCCCCTCGCCGGGATGGCGAAGGCAGTGACGGCTGCGGCGGACGCCGGCAGCTAAGCGAAAACGCGGATCAGTTCAGTGCAGCAGTTGCATCGCGACCCGGGGCAGGTGCCGGCGCGGGCTGCATCGCCACCGCCTTTGCCTGCACCGGCATGCCTGGCATGAAGACCTTCTGCACGCCGTCGATGATCACCTTGTCACCGGCCGCCAGGCCCTGCTCGACAATGCGCAGGCCTTCGGCGGTACGGCCAAGGCGGATATCGCGGCGCTGGGCCTTGCCATCCTTGTCGACCACGTACACGTACTTGCGGTCCTGGTCGGTCAGCACCGCCTTGTCGTCGATCAGCATGGCCTGGAACTGGCCGCTGCCGAGCAGCTGCACGCGGGCGAACAGGCCCGGAGTGAACTGGCGGTCGGCGTTGTCCAGCAGCGCGCGGACGCGGATGGTGCCGGTGCTGCGGGTGACCTGGTTGTCGAGGAAATCGACCTTGCCGGCATGCGGGTAGCCTTCTTCACCGGACAGGCCGACCTTCACCGGCAATTCGCTGTCACGCTCGCTCGGGCGTTCGCCCTTGCGCGCCATCTGCGCGTATCGCAGGAAGGTGCTTTCGTCGGCATCGAAGTAGACGAACACGGTATCCAGCGAGACCAGCGTGGTCAGTACGCTGGCGCTGTCGCCGGCGGTGACCAGGTTGCCGGCGGTGACCATCGCGCGACCGGCACGCCCGTCGATGGGTGCACGCACCTTGGTGAACTCCAGGTTCAGTCGCGCCGCATCCAGCGCCGCCTGCGCGGCCTGCACCGCTGCACCGGACTGGTCGGCCGCTGCACGACGCTGCTCTGCGGTTTCGGTGGAGATCGCCTGCTGCTCGGACAAGCGCTTGGCACGCTCGGATTCACTGCGGGCCAGGGTGGCCTGGGTGCGCGCGCGGGCCAGTTCAGCGTTGGCCCGGTCGTACTCGGCCTGGTAGCTGCGGGCATCGATGGTGAACAGGACAGCGCCCTTCTTCACCTCTTCGCCTTCAACGTAGTTGACCTTGTCGATGTAGCCGGAGACACGTGGGCGCAGTTCGACGCTCTGCACCGCCTCGACACGGCCGCTGAAGTCGTCCCACTGGCTGATCTGCTTGAGCAGCACCGGGGCGGCACTGACCTGCGGCGGCGGCGGTGCGCCGGCTTCTTCGGCATGGCCACCGCTGCAGGCCGCCAGTACGGCGGCAGCGAGGATCGACACGCCAGCCATCGCCAGGCGATGACGGAAACGATGTGGAGTGGAGTTGGGGGAAGTCATGGCATGCATCCGTACGGAGGGGTGGTACAGCAATGGAGTAAAAGTCTGCAAAAATCGGCGGCGTATGCTGCGACCTCAACCTTGGTCAAGGTCAAGCAACGCCTGCGGTGTCGCGCCACAAGGGAGGTACTTCCAGGTGCAGCAGGCCGCGCGGCAGTTCGGCATCACTGCTGTCACAGCGGACAATGGCGCGGTTGTCGCGGCAACCATCCAGCAGCGACACCACGCGGCGGCCCACCAGCAGCGAGCTCGGCCATTCGATGCAGGCATTGGCTGCGTTGGCCGGCGTACATACCGGACTGCAGACTTCCAGCATCTGCGCACGCACGCCCATGGCCTGCGCTTCCTGGTGCACCACCTGCGCGTACATGCGCATGGCCGCCGCGGTGATCGAGCTTTCGCCGTAGCCGGCCCATGGCTTGACCGCAGCCGGGCTGCCGATCATCACGTAGCGACGCGCGTGCACGTTGTCCTGCAGCAACGGCAGCAGGTGGCGAACCGCGTGCACGTGCGGCATCAGGTCGGCCTGCAGTGCGCCCAGCAGTTCATCGCCGTTGCGGTCGACCACGCGGCCGCGACGGTAGGGGCCGCCCATCGCGGCGATCACCGCTGCCAGCGGCCGCGGCCGATGCGCGACGCGCTCGGCCAGCGCGCGTGCCGACCCATCGTCGCTGAGCGAGCCGAGCAGCGTCTCCAGACCCGGCTCGTCGGCGAACTGCTCATGCAGCGCGGCAAGCCGGCCGGGGTCGCGGCTGACCACCAGCACCGGGCTGCCAGCTTCCAGCAATGCGCCCACTACGCCCTGGCCGACGGCACCGGTGCCACCGAGGACGAGGACTTCGGGCGTCAGAATCCCATTCACGGGACATTTCCTCCCAAATCCGGGATAGTCCCAATTCGGCGCAGTCGGTCACCCTTGTGCGGAACCAGCCGCAGGGTGCCGCCACGCTGCTGACGCATGGGCGCGGTAAACTCCCGGAAGTCCTTATGTACCAAGGAACTCGGGCGGGTCTCAACGGTCATCGCCAGGTCCAGGGCGTTCTGGCCGGCGGTCCGGAAGCGGGCAAGAATGTTGCGCAGGCTCATGGCGGACGGGCTCCAATTAACGAATGGCGCCACGATAGACCTCAAACCCCTACTTGATTAGTCCTGATTAAGGGGAATAATCATCCCGTCCCCGGTCCAATCGTTCTGTCACGATTGCCCCACTCCCGACGTCCAGGATCCCTGACCATGTCCCACGATCTCAACGAGACGCTGATCTTCGTCAAAGTGGTCGAGCAAGGCAGCTTCATCGCCGCCGCCAAATCGCTCGGCCTGCCCAAGACCACCGTCAGCCGCAAGGTGCAGGAACTGGAAACGCGCCTGGGTGCGCGCCTGCTGCACCGGACCACGCGCCGCCTCGGCCTGACCGAAGCCGGCTCGATCTACCACGAGCATTGCCAGCGCATCGCGCGCGAGCTTGAAGAGGCAGAGAGCGCGGTCAGCCAGTTGCAGTCCGGCCCGCGCGGCTGGCTGCGTTTCACCGTGCCCTATTCGATCGGCATCACCTGGATCGCGCCGCTGCTGGGCCAGTTCCATGCGCAGTACCCGGAAATCCGGCTGGACATGCACATGGGCAACGAGAAGCTGGACCTGATCGCCGGCGAGGCCGATCTGGCCCTGCGCGTGGGTGCCCTGCCCGATTCCAACCTGGTGGCGCGCAAGCTGGGCAGCCTGCGCACGCAGGTGTTTGCCAGCCCCGCCTACATCGAGCGTTACGGCGAGCCGTTGCACCCGGAAGAACTGCAGTTCCATCGCATCCTGGCGATGCGCAAGCCGTACCACACCGGCAATTCGCCGCGCTTCACCTGGCAGCTGGGCGAGAACGGCGGTGAGCTGCGCGATTTCCCGGTCACGCCGTTGATGACCGCCAATGACATGTCTGCGTTGAATGGCGCACTGGTGTGTGGCGAAGGCCTGCTGCTGACCGGCGATGTGATGGCCAAGCCGTTCGTGGAGTCGGGCATGGTGCGCCGCGTACTGGCCGGCTGGACCGGCCCGGAAGTGGATTTCAACGCGGTGTTCGCCGGCGGCCGCCTGGTCTCGCCGAAGGTGCGTGCGTTCGTCGACTTCCTGGTGGAGAAGCTCAACTTCGACGCCAACTACATGCTGGCGCAGTGCCCCGGCGCGAAGCTGGCCCAGCAGCAGAAGGCGCAGGAAGACGCCGCGCTGGAAAGCAGTGGCAAGCGCATTCTGGAGAAAGTTGCAGCTTCGGCGGCATGACCTGCAACAACGCGCCTGTGCCTTACCTGGTAGATGCCGACCTTGGTCGGCAATGCCTCACCTGGTAGATGCCGACCTTGGTCGGCGCCGTCCGGTGAAGCCGCGACTGGGAGCGCTATCGGTGTGCCGAGCAAGCTCGGCACCTACAGAAAATGCCGCCTGCAAGGGCGGCATTTTCGTTCCGGCTGCGCCGGCACAGCAATAACGCTGCGCGTTATTGCTTCAGCGGAATCACACGGATCTCGACACGGCGGTTCTTGGCACGCCCGGCATCGGTGCTGTTGTCGGCAATCGGGTAGGACTTGCCCGCACCCAGGGTTTCGATACGCACGCTCTGCACGCCCTGGCCGATCAGGTACTGCGCCACCGAATCGGCGCGTTCCTTGGACAGGCGGTTGTTGACCGCGTCGCTGCCGATGCTGTCGGTATGGCCGACCACTTCAATCATCGTCTGGTTGTAGTCGCGCAGGGTGCCGGCAACGCCATTGAGCGAGCCGTAGAACTGCGGCTTCAGTGCCGACTTGCCGAAGTCGAAGGTGATGCCGTCCGGCAGGTTCAGCATGATGTTGTCGCCCTGGCGCTCGACATCGATGCCGGTGTTGGCGGTGCGCTCACGCAGCGCGCGTTCCTGGCGATCCTGGTACTGGCCCACGGCCGCGCCGCTGAGCGCACCGATACCCGCGCCGATCAACGCATGCTGGCGACGCTCGGTCGCGCTGTCGCCGGTCAGCAGGCCGGCAGCCACACCAATGGCGGTACCGATCAGCGCATTGCGGCCGGTGCGGTTCTGCTGCTCGGTCGGGTTGCCGTACGGGTCGCTCTGCACATAGGAGCCGCCGGTGGCGCAGGCCGACAGGACGGCCGCACTCATCAGGGCCAGTGCGACGTTGCGGGTGGTGTTGCGGATCATGGTGTTCTCCTTGGTTTCCGGTCGGGCCGGCGGCTTGCGGGCGGCAACGAGGATAAACAGCTGGACGCGATGTCGGCATGATGATGGCAACGGCCGACAGGGACGTGTTCAGCTAGCTGTCTGGACCGCTCAGGCAACGCTTTACCCCGCTGCCGACTGGCGGTAAGCGGCCAGCGCCGCGTCCCGGCCGGCGGCCAGGTCCACCAGCGGGGTCCGCGGATAGCCCGGTGCCCGTTCGGCCAGCAACTGCGGATGCTGCCATGGCGCGAATCGTGCCTTGACCGGCAACGCGGCCAGCTCCGGTACCCAGCGGCTGATGTAGCGCGCCTGCGGGTCGAACTTCTCGGCCTGGGTGACCGGGTTGAACACCCGGAAATACGGCGCCGCGTCAGCACCGGTACCGGCCACCCACTGCCAGCCCATCGTGTTGTTGGCCAGGTCGGCATCGACCAGGGTGTCCCAGAACCAGCGCGCACCATGCGACCAATGCGCGCGCAGGTGCTTGCACAGATAGCTGGCGACAATCATCCGCACCCGGTTGTGCATGTAGCCGGTGTGCCACAGTTCGCGCAGGCCGGCATCGACGATCGGTACCCCGGTGTTGCCGCGCTGCCAGTCGTGCAACTGCGTGGCGCTGGGCGTCGCCCACGGGAACCGGTCGAAGCGTGGATTGAGGTTTTCGCTGGGTGTCTTCGGGAAGTGGTGCAGCAGGTGGTAGGCGAAATCACGCCAGCCGAGCTGGCGCAGGTAGCCATCGATGTCCGCGTCGGTGCCGGCGGAGCGCAGGCCTTCCAGCGCATGGGCGATGCGCCACGGCGCGATCTCGCCGAAGTGCAGGTGCGGTGAGAGCCGCGAAGTGCCCACCCGGTCCGGCAGGTCACGCTGTTCGCGATAGCCGCGCAGCGCGCCATCCTCGAACACCGACAGCGCTTCAACCACACCGGCCTCGCCCGGCTGCCAGTGCTCCCAGAAACCGGCATCCCAATCCAGCGATGGCGCCAGTTGCAGCGCATCCAGCGCCAGGCTTTCGACCGCGTGCGCAGGCAGCGCCTCCGGCGCCGCCTGCAGGGCCGGCAACCGCCAATGGCTGAGCACGTTGCGCCAGTACGGAGTGAATACCTTGTAGGGCTGCCCCTGCTGGGTGGCGATGTCCCATGGTTCGAACAGCAGGCTGCCATTGCAGCTCTGTGCGTCGATGCCTTGCTCACGCAGCGTGCGCTTGATCAGCGCGTCGCGCGGCTGCGTAGCCGGTTCGTACTTGCGGTTCCAGTACACCGCCTCGGCGCCGGTCTGTTCGATCAAGCCCTGCAACGTCGGCAGGCTGTCACCGGCGCGCAGCACCAGTGAGGACCCGCGCGCGCGCAGGTCGGCATCCAACGCGGCCAGCGAACGATGGCGCCATGCATCGGAAGCAGCACCCGGTGCCCACTCGCCCTCCTCCTGCGGCGCGTGGATGTACACCGGCACCACATCGTGACCGGCATCGAGCGCTGCCTGCAAGGCAGGGTTGTCCTGCAACCGCAGGTCCCGGCGGAACCATACCAACGCTACCGACACGTGCATCGCCTTCATTCTGGATGGCGCACATGATAGCCAGCGGCGGTGAAGGCATTGCACGCAGGCGCGTCTGCTAGGCTGCCGGCCTCTTTATCTGGAACACCTGTGCCATGGATGATCTGCGCACCACCTTCGCCCGCTTTGGCCTGCTGCAGGCACAGGACGAGCGCGCATGGCGGGGCCCCTTCCCGCTGCCCCCGGTGTTGGCGCGTCTCTATGCGCAGGTCGGGCCGCAGGGGCATGAGATCAACGCCAAGGTCGGGCACGCCGGCATCACCGTTCCCGGCCTCGAAGTCTGGATCCCACCGCTGCAGCGCCTGTGGAGTCACCAGGCCGGTTATCGCTGGCATGGCATCAGCGGTGAGCCAATCGACAACTGGCCATCAAACTGGCTGGTGATTGCAGATCGAGGCGCTGATCCGTTCATCCTCGACCTGGACGACGGCCGCGTGTTGTTCAGCCACCACGGCGCCGGCCTGCTGGATGCCGGCGAGATCGCAGCCGACGTGCCGACCCTGATGGCCGCGTTGGCGGCGGCCGGAACCGTGTATCTCGATGCCGGCGATGCGCTCTACAGCGATGACGACGACGGCGGCATCCGTGCCGATCACCAGGAAGCTGCCGTACGCGCAGTTGCACAGGTGCTCGGCAGCCGGGACGAAGCCGAGCTGTTCCTGCAGGCTATCGCGTAGATCCCGGCGCAGGTGGTTGCCGGCCAGCGGCCGGCACTGCCCTGCATTCAACGGCGCTGGCCAGCCTCGAAACGCTGCATCGCTTCGCTGATCAACATCCGGGCTTCGGCGGCATTGCCCCAGCCATTGAGCTGCACCGGGTTACGGCCGGCCGGCAGGTCCTTGTAGACGCGGAAGAACGCTTCGATGCGCTGCCGCTCGATCTCCGGCAGGTCGGCCAGGTCGCGGATGCTGGCATAGCTGGGGTCGACCTTGTCGGTGGGCACGCCGATGACCTTCTCGTCATGCTGTCCACCGTCGATCATCTTCAGGTAGCCGATCGGACGGAAGCGCACGATCACCCCCGGATGCAGCGGCTCGCGGGTCAGCACCAGCGCATCCAGCGGATCGTTGTCACCGGCCAGCGTGCGCGGCATCGAGCCATAGTTGGCCGGATAGGCCACCGGCATCGACTGGAAGCGGTCCACATGCACCAGCCCATCTTCCTTGATCTCGTACTTGGTGATGCTGCCGGCGGGGATCTCCACTGCCAGGTTCACTTCCGCCGGTGCCTGCTTCGGCTGCGCCACCAGGAACGGATGCAGCACCGCATCGGCAGCCGCAACGGCGCCGGCCAGCAGCAGCAACGCCGCAGCAATGGCGGCCAAGGGAATCATGCGGCGGGATCGGCTCATTGGTCTGTCCTTATTCCCAGCATCGGTCGGTGCGGCCCTTGGCGGTCTGCGCCCGTGCGCAGTCGCGCGGTGCAATACGGCCTTCGGTCAGTTCGGTGCGCTGCTTGACGCCGGCGGGGTCGCGGCGCAGCTCGAAGGCGTCGTACAGGCGGCCGGTAACGGTGCGCGCTTCATAGCGAAGGTGCTGCGGATCGATACGCAGGACCTGGAACAGCTGGGTGTCCTCGCCAACCGGCTCCATCGTCCTGCGCGCTTCATCGGAAAGCCGGTACTGCTTCGGCCCGGCCACGGTCACCACGTACTGCGGCGTTGCCGCCTGCCCTTCACCACGACGGCCGTAGGTATGGTCGTGGCCCTGCAGCACCAGGTCGACCTTGTGGCGACGCACCACCGGCAGCAGCACCTTGCGCAACGCGGCATTCTCGCGGCCTTCGCGCGGTGAATAGAACGGCTGGTGCAGCAGCACGATGGTCCAGGGGTGCGGGTTGCCGGTCAGCACCTTGTCCAGCCAGCGCGCCTGTGCCTTGGCGGTACCCAGGTCCAGCGCCGAGGTGCCATCGACCACGGCCACGCGCACGCCCTGTGCGTCGAACCAGTAGCTGGTTCCTGCGGCGGCGCTGGCACCGTTGTCCGGCAGGGCGAAGGTCACTGGCCAGTGCCGGCCCAGCACGCGGCGTTCCTGCGGAGTGTCCTCGAACTCCTCGAAGTACTCATGGTTGCCGATCGCCGGCGCCACCAGGGTTTCCTGTGCCAGCCAGCTGCTGGCGGCGAACCACTCACCCCATTCGCTGTCGTCCATGTTGTCGCCGCCACTGACCAGGTCACCGGCAAACAGGCTCATGCGGGCATCGGGCGCTGCCTTCTGCGCCGCACGCACCACGCGGCTGACATGGCTGACGTTCTTGTTCTGGGTATCGCCGAAGTACAGCAGCGTCAGCGGCTGGTCCGCGGCGGCCAGCGTACGCAGCTGGTTCCAGGCGCTCCAGCTGCCATTGCCCTGCACGCGGTACACGTACAGCGTGTCGGCCTGCAGTCCATCGATATCGACGCGATGGTGATGCGACAGCCCATTTTCGGTCTGCAGCGTCCGGGTCTGCGCACGGATCTGGCGCACACCTTCGATGGCCGGTGAATCACCGGCCACGGCGATCTCCAGCAACGGCGACTGCACGCTGCCGTCGGTGCGCCATGCCACTGCGAACCCGCGACTGGGATCGACCGACGGCGAGGCGACGATACGGTCGGGCACCGGCGTTGCCGCATAGTGGTGGCTGCCCGCGGGGACCTGGGTGTTCGGCTCGGCCGCAGCCATTGCCAGCAACGGCGCAGCCAGCAACAGCCCCACCGCAAGTGCGCGCATCGAACGCCGGCTCACGCGCCACACTCCAACGGCAGCGCCAGCTGCCTGGCGATGCTTTCCCAGTCGAAGGCCACCACGCCCTGGTCGTCGTGCACGGCATACAACGCGCCGTGCGGGAAGCGCGGCGTTGGCTGCTGCATCATCCAGATGCCATCGGTATTGGCTACGGTATTGCCCTGGAAGGCGCCCACCGGCTTCAACGTATGCCGGTCGAACAGATGGAATACGCTGCGCTGCTTGCCCTGCTCGGTGGTGATCCACCAACCGTCCTTGCCGCAGGTGCGCAGCATCACGCCTTCGGCCTGTGCCTGGAACACATCGCGGCCGAAGGTGGTGCCGGTGAAGCGACCAGCCAGGGTGTAGACCTTGAACTCACTGGCGTAGGTCTCGTCCTCTTCAGCGATCAGCAGACGATCATTGTCCGGGTCGCCCCAGATCGACTCGACCACGCGCAGCGCGCCGGCCTCGCTGGTGTCACCGATGCTGGCCGCCAGGGTCGCCTCGATCTTCGTACCCGCACGGTTCACGTGGTACTGCCGCACGCGTTTGTCCAGCTCGGCCAACGGCGGCAGGATGTCCTTGCCCTGCGCATCCTCGCCGTTATCCCAGGAGTCGGTGACGTAGACGCTGTAGCCATCCACCCGTCGGTCCACCCACAGCCCGTACGGCTTGCGCAGATCGTCGGCACCGAAGGTCGCCAGCGGGGTGAATTCCGGCAGCGACAGCACCTGTACGCGATGGTTGTCGCGCTCGACGATCCACAGCAGATCATCGATCACCGCGATGCCGTTGGGGCGATCGAACTGCCCCAGGCCGGTGCCCGTGCTGCCCACATCCCGCAGATGCTGGCCGGTGCTGCCGTCATAGACCACCAGCTTGTCGGTGGCCTTTGCCGTGACGATCAACCACGTCTTGCCGTCCGCGGCCTGCCATGCAGCAGGTGAATCGATGTTGTCGGCCGGGGTCATCGGCGTAAGGAAAGCCTCGGCGATGGTCGACACGCTGCGCGCGGCAGGCGCTGAAGTCCTCTCCCCTGCCGGCGTGCAGCCCGCAGCCAGCGTGGCAACCAACGCAGTGGCCAGCAGGGTCGTGCCACGCATCATCACAGTGCCACCTTCAGGCCGACGGCGTAGGTGCGCCCATACTCTTCCAGCTGCAGGGTGCGCGAGCGCGTGCCCTGGTACAGCTCGAGCGGTTTGTCCAGCAGGTTCTGTGCCTCGAAATACACGCTCACGTGCGCGTTGAACTTGTAGTCCAGGGAGAAATCCAGCTGGGTATTGGGTGCCACGTAGACATCGAAAGCGCGGCCCTTGCCGATGCTGTCCAGGTACTCGCTGCGGTATACCGCGGCCACGCGGGTGCTCAGGCCGTACTTTTCGTAGCCGATGTGCGCGCTGTAGACATGCTTGGAGGCGCGCGGCAGGGTGAAGTCCTCGCCGGCCCGGTCGTCGATGCCGGCATCGAATCCGGTGTCCAGCCAGGTGCCGCTGGCGCCGACCAGCAGGCCGTCCAGCGCGCCCGGCAGGAACGCCAGCTGCTGCTGCCAGTTGAATTCGGCACCGCGCACGGTCGCCTTGCGGCCATTGATCGGTTGGGTCACGTCGAAGCCACCGTAGGCCGGATCATTGGTGCGCACGGTCTGCACGATGTAGCCATCAATGGATTTATGGAACAGGCCCAGCGAGACGATGCCGGTGCTGCCGATGTACTTCTCCAGCGACAGGTCGACGTTCTTCGACTCGTACGGATCCAGTTCCGGATTGCCCAGCCGCACTTCCTCGTCGCCGCGGCTGTAACCCACGCGCGGGGAGATATCGCCGAAGGACGGGCGCGAAACGGTCTTGTTGGCCGAGGCGCGCAGCACCCAGTCATCGCCGGCGTCGTAGCGCAGGTGCAGGCCCGGCAGCACGTTGCTGTAGCTGCTGTTGGCCACGCGCGGGGTCACCGTGTAGCTGCGGCCGTTGCTGGCGACGTCGACCTGGTTGCCGACGGCCTTGAAACGGGTGTTTTCCACGCGCACGCCGCCGATGACGCGCAGCGCTCCAATGTCCCAGGTCCCCATGGCATAGCTGGCGAAGATGTCTTCACTGGCCACGTAGTCCTCTTCCAGCGACGTCATCGCGTTGGCACCGACATCCTGCGGGCGGGCGCTGTACTGGCTGCCATTGGCGGCCCAGAATGCGCGCATGGCATCCGAATCCATGCCTTGCCCCAGGGTGCCGTGACGATGGTCGGGCGAGCCGTTGGTCCAGCTGGACAGCGCCAGCTTCGGGCCCACGCGCAGTTCGCTTTCATCGACATTGACGTCGCGGTCGCGCCAGCGGCCGAGCAGGCCGAACTTGATGCTGCTGCTGTCGCCATCGAAGCGCACGTTCACCTGCGCGCTGTGTTCCTTGTCGTTCACCTGCTTGGGCGACACCACGAAGCGATCAAACGCGTAGTTGCCATTGTCCAGCCACTGCGGATTGTCGAAGCTGTAGCTGGGCAGGCGGCTGCTCTGGTCCAGGGTGCCGTTGAAGGCCTTGCCATTGAGCTTGAAGCGCGCTTCCATCTCGTCGTTCACGCGCTCCTCGGTGCGGGTGAAGCCGACCTTGTAGTCGACAACGGCGTTGGTCAGCTTGTTCTCACCGCCGAGGCTGGCGGCGAAGGTGTTCTCTTCCTTGGTGCGGTAACGCATGCGCTTGTCGATGGAATCCTTCGGCATGCCGTCCAGGCGGTACTGGTCGGTACCGGTCTTGACCATCTTCGCGTCGTCGAAGTTGAAGATGACGCGCTGGCGGGTCTCGGCATCATCGAACTGGCTGTACAGGGTGCGCAGGTAGTAACGGCTGTCTTCGTTCGGGCGCCAGTCCAGGTTGAGGTTGGCGCCGATGCGCTTGCGCTCGATCTCGTACTTGCGGCTCTGCAGGTTGATCGCGGTGACATCACCTGGCGCGGCATCGCGCTCACCGTCGTACTCCACTTCGGTGTTGTCCGACTCGAACGTGCGCTTCTGGTAGTTCACGCCCAGCGCCACGCCGAAGGTGTCGGCAAACACTTCGCTGTAGTTGAAGGCAGCCTTCGGGCTGGTCTCGCCGGACAACTGCTGGTGGCTGGCTTCGATCTTGCCGCGCAGGCTGCGCCCATCACGGTCGAAGGCCGAGGCCGATTCGACCAGGATCGCGCCACCGATGGCGTCGCCCGGCATGTCCGGCGTCGGCGATTTGACCACCCGCAGGCGCTCGGTCGAATCGGACGGAATGACGTCCAGCGGCGCGGCGCGGCTGGAGTCTTCCGGCGTGCCGATGGCGATGCCGTCGACGCTGACGCTGTTGAGGTTGGCATCCAGGCCGCGGACCACCACGAAACGCCCTTCACCCTGGTCGCGGGTGACGCTGATGCCGGGCAGGCGCTGCAGCGACTCGGCCACGTTCTTGTCCGGGTACTGGCCCAGGGCGTCGGAAGACACCGCATCTTCGATGGCATCGCTGCTGCGCTTGAGATCGACCGCGCGGACCTGCGATTCCAGCTGTGCGCGCACTTCGATGCGGTCCAGATCGGTTGCGGCGCTGGCACCTGTGGCTGCCACTGCCGAAGCGGCCTCGGCCGCCAGCACGGAAGGGCTGGCCATCACCAGCAACGAGAGACTGATCGCGTGGCCCAACGTGTTCTTCTTCTGCACAGCTATCCCCAACGGTGTAAAGATTGGGTCAGCACGGTATGTCCGGCAGGTTGCATGGGCATGACACCGGTTGCGCGGGCGCTGGCTCCGGGTTGGCTGGCCTGCCGGGCAGGGCTGGCCACCATCGGGCATTGCGGATTGGGTTTTGGCTTTAAAATGGGGGTCTCCCCTTCTGCCAGACCCCTCCCATGAAGATCGTTGAAGTGCGCCACCCGCTGGTGCAGCACAAGATCGGCCTGATGCGCAACGCTGCACTCAGTACCAAGGATTTCCGCGAACTGGCCAACGAGCTGGGCACGCTGCTGGCCTACGAGGCCACCGCCGACCTGGAAACGGAGCCGCATACCCTCCCCGGCTGGTCCGGCCCGGTCACCGTGCAGCGCATTGCAGGTGCCAAGATCACCGTGGTGCCGATCCTGCGCGCCGGCCTGGGCATGCTCAGTGGCGTGCTGTCGCTGATTCCGGCTGCACGCGTGAGCGTGGTCGGCCTGCAGCGCGATGAGGAAACCCTGCAGCCGGTGCCCTATTTCGAACGATTGACCGGCCGCCTGGAAGAGCGCGATGCGCTGATCCTGGACCCGATGCTGGCTACCGGCGGCACCCTGATCGCCACCATCGACATGCTCAAGCGCGCTGGCGCCCGCCGTATCAAGGGTATTTTCCTGGTGGCCGCGCCTGAAGGCATCGAAGCCGTGAAGGCAGTGCACCCGGACGTGGAGATCTATACCGCCGCCATCGACGCCCAGCTCAACGAGAAGGGCTACATCCTGCCGGGCCTGGGCGATGCCGGCGATCGCATCTTCGGTACCCGCGTCGGCTGATCGGCGATGACACGGCCCAGCGCCCCGCCCCAGGCGCTGCTGCTGTCAGAACGCCTTCACGCCAGCTTTGCGGCCCCGGGCGAATGCTCCGCGCATCTGCCCTTCCGTGTGCTGGAGTTCCGATGAAAGCGACCTTCCTGCTGACCGCCGTGCTGCTGGTCAGTGCACCACTTGCCGCATTCGCGGCCACCCCGCAGCAGCAGCGCATGGCCGACTGTTCGGCCAAGAACAAAGGGCTGAAGGGTGATGCCTACAAGTCCGCGCAGAGCGCCTGCCTGAGTTCGCACGCAGCCGCACCGGCAACCCCTGCCACGCCGCAGGAGCGCATGAAGAAGTGCAACGCAGACGCCGCCACCAGAAAGCTCGCTGGCGACGCCCGCAAGACTTTCATGAGCAGCTGCCTCAAGGCATCGTAGAACAGCGAAGAAAGACCCCATCCACGCATGGCGTGGATCTACTGGCCATCGGTGCAGGTGCAGGGCACAGCCCCGCCGGCAAATCTCACCCCAGCGCGCGCGCCTTCAGTTCGCCCTGCTCATGCAGGGTCACGAAACGACCTTTGTCATCGCGCCCCACCTGCGCCAGTGCAACCTGCGGGTCGTGGGTGAAAAACAGGTGCACGTTGCGCGCCAGCTTGTCTTCCAGGAACTGCCGCTTCTCGTCGATCAGCAGTTCGGCGTTGCGGTCGTACCCCATGGTGATCGGCACATGTACCCAGCTGCGGCCCGGAATCAGGTCGGCGCAGAACACCACCCCGCCATGCGGCATTTCACCGGCCTGCGCATGGCCAACGATCTCTGCCAGCATCAGCCCCGGCGTATGCCCATCGCTGTAACTGAAGCGCACGCTGCGCCCCAGGGCCTTTGAATACTCACCGTCCACTACTTCCAGGCGACCGCTTGCCTGCAGCAGGCCCGGCAGCTCGGGAATGAAGCTGGCGCGGTCGCGCGGATGTGGCTGCATCGCCCGCTGCCAGTGTTCGGCGCCGACCACGAACGTCGCATTGGGGAACAGCAGCTCCGGCTCGCGGCCTTCGCGCCACGCTGCCAGCAGGCCACCGGCGTGGTCGAAGTGCAGGTGGCTGAGCACCACCACGTCGATGTCCTCGTGCTCGAAGCCGGCTTCGCGCAACGAATCGATCAGCACATGCTGGCTTTCCTGCACGCCGTAGCGCTCGCGCATGCGTGGTTCGAAGAACGCACCGATGCCGGTCTCGAACAGCACCGTCTTGCCTTCCAGCGGGCTCGCCAACAGCGCGCGACAGGCCAGCTCGATGCGATTGAGCTCGTCCGGTACCGCCCATTTCTCCCACACCGCGCGCGGCGCGTTGCCAAACATCGCACCGCCATCCAGGCGCTGGGTATTACCGCGGATCGACCATAGTTTCATGGCGCAATTATCGGCGGCGGCTCGTTAAATAATCGCTAGCAACGAAACGAAAAGCCCCGCCATTGCGGGCAGGGCTTTCGGATCAAGCGTGGACCGGGCATGGCCGGCGCTACCGCGTCTGCGGGTTTCCGCCAGCGCAGCGGTTACCTGCCCGGTATGACCTGGGCACTGCCCACCGGGTTGCGCGGATCGCTGCCGCCAAACAGTTTGTTGGCCTTGCGGTCCCACTCCACCGTCTGCAGGTTGCCCCACACGTGGCTGGAACCGCGGCCACCGGCGGCCACTTCGCCCGGCAGGTCGATCTTGTGGCCCATCGCCTGCAACTGCTTGATGGTTGCGGCATCGAACGCATCACTTTCGGCCTCGATCAGGTCCGGCAGCCACTGGTGGTGGTAACGCGGCAGCGCAGCCACCTGCTGGGCGTCCAGCCCGGCGTCGTAACCGAGGATGCCCAGCAGCACCATGGTGATGATGCGGCTGCCACCCGGCGTGCCCAGCACGATCACCTTGTCATCGTTCTCCATGAACGTCGGCGTCATCGAGCTCAGCATGCGCTTGCCGGCCTTCGGTGCATTGGCCGCATAGCCCATCACGCCGAAGGCATTGGGCGTACCCGGCTTCAGCGCGAAATCGTCCATTTCGTTGTTGAGCAGCACGCCGGTGCCCTTGGGAATCAGGCCCGAGCCATACAGCAGGTTGACCGTCTGGGTGGCGCCCACGCGGTTGCCATCACGGTCGATGATCGAGAAGTGGGTGGTTTCATCATCCTCCAAGGGCGTCGGGTTGCCCGACAGCAGGTCGCTGGGGGTGGCCTTTTCCGGGTGGATGGTGGCGCGCAGGCCCTGTGCGTAGTCCTTGCTGGCCAGTACCTTCTGCGGGATCTGCACGAAGTCCGGATCGCCGAGGAAGAAGGTGCGGTCACGGTAGGCGCGGCGCATCGATTCCACTACCAGGTGGGTACGGTGTGCCGGGTCCATCTGCTTGATGTCCCAGCCTTCCAGGATCTGCAGCATGCTGGCCAGGGCGATGCCACCGGACGACGGCGGCGGCGCGGTGGTGATCTTCCAACCGTTGTAGTTGAAGACGATCGGCGCGCGCAGTTTCACCCGGTAGCCGGCCAGCTCTTCGGCCGTCCACTTGCCGCCGGCCTGCTTCACACCGGCCAGCAGCAGCTTGCCGGTCTGGCCCTTGTAGAAGCCGTCAAAACCGCCGGACGCCAGGCGCTCCAGCGTCTGCGCCAGTTCCGGCTGCCGGAACAGGTCACCCTCGGCGATCGGGCGGCCGTTGCGCAGGTAGACCTCGCGTGTCCCGGGGTAGCGTTCCATCACCTCGCGGCGCGACTGGTAGCCCTTGGCCATGCGCGCGTACACCGGGAAGCCATCGCGGGCGATGCGGATGGCCGGCTGCAGCGATGCCGACAGTGGCAGCTTGCCGTGCTTGGCCGACAGTTCGACCAGCGCCGCTGGCAGGCCCGGAATGCCGGCAGACCACGGGCCGTTGACCGAGCGGTCACGGTCCAGGTCGCCCTTCTTGTCCAGGTAGGCCTGCGGAGTGGCAGCGGCCGGCGCGGTCTCGCGCGCGTCCAGCATCACGTCCTTGCCGGTGGCCGCATCGTGCAGCAGGAAGAAGCCACCGCCGCCGAGGCCGGAACTGATCGGCTCGACCACCGACAGCACCGACGACACGGCCACCGCGGCATCAAAGGCGTTGCCGCCCTGGGCCAGGATATCGACACCGGCCTGGGTGGCCAGTGCATGGCCGCTGGCAATGGCGGCGCCGTCGGGACGCTCGGCCCGGACAGGACTTTCAGCGCCGGCAACAGGGCTCAGCAACAGGCCAAGCAGCAGGCCCAGCAACAAGGAAGGACGCGCGAACGGTTTCATTCGGATGGGGGCTCCGCATAGAGTTCGGGATGATCGTGCTGCAGCTTGCGCAGCTTCGCCAGCAGCTCGATCTCGGTCTCGACGATCTCCGGGTCGGGATCGATGCATTCGACCGGGCAGACGACCACGCACTGGGGTTCGTCGAAATGGCCCACGCACTCGGTACAACGGGCGGGGTCGATCACGTAGATGGTTTCACCCATCGTGATGGCCTGGTTCGGGCAGGCCGGCTCGCAGACGTCACAGTTGACGCAGAGCTCATTGATTTTCAGCGACATGGCGATACTCCACGCCCGCGCCTTGGCACAAGGACCGCCTGCGCGGGCGCGCGGGCCGGTCAGGTCATCGGTGGCGGCCTTGCAGGTCGCCACCCAGGCCGTGCCGCGGCACGGCCGCCATGGCTCGGATTACTTGGCTTCGACGAAGATGTACTCGGCGCCGGTCGGCTGCACCGCTGCCTGCACGCGGGCGTTGTCGGCGGACTGGCCGATGAACACCACGCGCACGCCCTTCATCGAATCCGGCGAGACATCCTTGAACACGGTCTGGATCATGTCAGCCATCTTGCCCGAGGCCGACGAACCGAAGGCCAGCATGTTGCCCGGCTGCACGCCACGGGCCACGGCCTGGGTCGCGCTTTCGGTCTGGCGCTCGTACTTGGCCTGGAAGTCCGGGTCGGTTTCCGGCGACAGGTAGTACAGGAACGGGCTGTTGGTGATGTTGCCCATGTTCTGGATCGCCACTTCCTGCAGGTACTTCTTCCAGCCTGCATCGTCTTCCTTGGCCGGGGCGACCAGCGCCTGCTTGGCTTCGTCGACCGGAGCGGCTTCTTCCTTCTTGCAGGCGGTGAAAGCCAGGGCAAACGAGGCGATCAGCATCGCGCGCATGGTGTTGTTCATGGGTTTCCTCCCGGAATGTTGCGTGTTGGTGTGCGTAATGGGATTGCGTGGTACTACAGACTCTGTTGTTCGGCAGGGCTCAGGACTGCGCCGACTTCGCTTCGCGGACCTTGCGCAGCGCCTCAAGCACGGCAGCCGGCACGAAACCGGACACATCCCCGCCCAGGCGCGCGATCTCGCGGACCAGCGAGGACGAGATGAAGCTGTGCTGTTCGGCCGGGGTCAGGAACAGGGTTTCGACCTCCGGAATCAGATGGCGGTTCATGCTCGCCATCTGGAATTCGTACTCGAAGTCGGAAACCGCGCGCAGGCCGCGCAGCAGCACACCGCCCTGCACCGAGCGTACGAAATGGGCCAGCAGCGTATCGAAGCCGATGACCTCGACATTGCTGTGGTGCCCCAGTGCACCGCGCGCCAGCTGCACGCGCTGCTCCAGCGGCAGCGCCGGGCCCTTCGACGGGCTCTGCGCAACGCCCACCACGACCTTTTCAAACAGCGGCGCGGCCCGGCTCACCAGGTCGATATGACCGTTGGTGATGGGGTCGAACGTGCCGGGATAGACGGCGATGCGGCGGTTGGCCACGGTCATGGGCGATTGCAGATGTTCAGATGAGGTCAAAGTGTAGCAGTGGCGCGGCGATACAGGGCAAAGCGCACCTCGCGGGTGCTGCCGTCGCGGTGCAGCAGCCACTCCGGCGGCAGCACGGGCACCTGCCCGGCCGGGCACTCCAGGTACAGCCAGGCATCGGCGGCCAGGTGCCGGGGCAGCTGGGCCAGTACGTCCTGCCACAGGCCGTCGGCAAACGGCGGGTCGATGAACACCAGATCGGCCTGCTGCGGCGGCGCGGCCTGCAGCCAGCGCAGGGCGTCGGCCTGGGCCACGGTCACGCTATCGGCCGCCTGCAGGCGGGTGATGGCGGCCGACAGATTCCGCGCCAGCTGCGCGTCGCGCTCGACCAGGGTGGCGTGCGCGGCCCCACGCGAGACCGCCTCCAGCCCCAGTGCACCGCTGCCGGCGAACAGGTCAAGCACCTTTGCCCCGCCCAGCCTGGGCGTCAGCCAGTTGAACAGGGTCTCGCGCACGCGGTCACTGCTGGGGCGCAGGCCGGGCAGCGTCGGCACCGGCAGGCGGGTATTGCGCCAGCGTCCACCGATGATGCGGACCTGGCCTTCGCTTGCACCGCGGCCGCTCATCGGCGCCCCCGGCGGGAGGTATTGGAGAATTTCAGCATGGGCGGGATTGTAGTTCGGCCGGGCTGCGCCCGGCACCCGCAGAGGCCGAAGCAGCGGCCGAAGCAACGTCAAATGCCGGCGATCCGGGGTTTGGCGGGGCGGGTCCGGTTGCGGGGGACGGCGCAAGTACGTCCATGTAGCCTCGGTCACGCCATCCATGG